>DAIOGY010000082.1:0-6757 GCA_036745005.1 Acidimicrobiales bacterium
CCTGCGCGGGGCCGACCTGGTCCTGTTGGTGGTCGACGCCGGGACCGGGCCGGTCGACGAGGATCGCCACGCCGCGCGCTGGGTCCTCCGCTCGGGTCGGCCGGTCGCGCTCGTCGTCAACAAGGTGGACGACGCGGCCCAGGAGAACTCCACGTGGGAGTTCCTCTCCCTGGGCGTGGGCGACCCTCATCCGATCAGCGCCCTGCACGGGCGCGGGGCGGGCGACCTGCTGGACTTCATCGTGGACCACGTCGGCGCGACCGTGATCCCGGCCGCGCCCGACGATGACTCCGACGACGGGACCCTGCGCGTGGCCATCGTCGGGCGACCCAACGTGGGCAAGTCCACGCTCTTCAACCGGTTGATCGGCGAGGAGCGCGCGGTCGTGCACGACCTGCCGGGCACCACCCGCGACGCCATCGACACGGTCGTCGAGACGACCATCGGCCGCGTGCGCTTCATCGACACGGCGGGCATGCGCCGACGCGCCAAGACCGAGGCGGGACTGGAGACGTACGCCGTCCTGCGCAGCCTCGAGGCCCTGGACCGCGCCGACGTCGCGGTGCTCGTCGTGGACGCCACCACCGGTGCCACGGGCCAGGACCAGCGCCTGGCCGAGCGGATCGGGGCCGCCGGCTGCCCGTCGATCGTGGTGCTGAACAAGTGGGAGCTCATCACGACCGACGACCGGGTCGACGTGCTGGCCGGGGTGGCCGACAAGCTCGCCTTCCTGGGCGACGCGCCGGTGCTCAAGACGACGGCGACCTCGGGCAAGGGCGTGCACCGCATCCTGCCGGCGATCGCCACCGCCGCGGCCGAGTACGTCCACCGCGTGCCCACTGGGGCGCTGAATCGAGCGGTGCGCGACCTCCAGGTGCGCCAGCCCTCGCCGACCGGCAAGATCCGCTACGCGGTCCAGGGCGCGATCGAGCCGCCGACCTTCACGCTGTTCGTGTCGGGACGGCTCGCGCCGACCTACCTGCGCTACGTCGAGCGCTCGCTGCGCGAGCGATTCGACCTGGGTTCGACACCCCTGCGGGTCCGAGTTCGGGTCGAGTAGTGGCGAGGTGGTGCGAGACCTGCGACCGGCCGGTCGATGGCGAGGTCTGCGAGGTGTGCGGTCAGGACGTCGTCGAGCCCGAGCCCACGGCCATCCCGTGGCGCTGGCGCTTCTTCCTGGTGGCGACCGCGATCTACCTCGTGTGGCGGATCTATCAGTTAATTTCGTGGCTGAGCCACTAGGAGGACGATGCCGATCTACGCGCTGGGTGAGCGCACGCCCTCGATCCACCCCGAGGCCTTCGTCCATCCCGACGCCGTCGTGATCGGCGACGTGCGCATCGGCGCGTTCTCCTCGATATGGCCGGGCGCCGTCCTGCGCGGCGACTACGGCACGATCATCGTGGGCGAGCGGACCTCGATCCAGGACAACGCGATGGTGCACGCGGTGCCCGAGTTCCCCACCGTCATCGGCGACGACTGCGTGATCGGGCACCTCGCGCACCTGGAGGGCTGCGTGATCCACGACCGGGCCCTCGTGGGCAGCGGGTCGGTCGTCCTGCACCGGGCCAACGTCTTCACGGGCGCGACCGTGGCCGCCGGCGCGGTCGTGCGCAACCGCACGGACGTCCCGCCCGGCGCCCTGGCCGTCGGCGTGCCCGCGACCATCAAGGAGGGCGCCAGCGACCTCGAGGCCATCGAATCCGGCGCGTCCTCCTACGTCGAGAACGCCCTCTGGTACCGCCGGGACCTACGGCGTCTCTAGGCGTTCGAGACCTGGATCAGGCGATCCAGCGCGGTGGCCGCGTGACCCTGGCGCACGCTGGCCGCCGCGGCGTCGAAGCCTTGGGTCAGGGTGGACGCGCGACCCGCGACGATGAGCGCGAGCGCCGCGTTGGCGCACGCGACGTCGAAGACCGGTCCCGGCTCGCCCGCGACGAAGCGTCGGATCGCGGCGACGTTGGCCGCCACGTCGCCGCCGCGCAGGGCGTCGGGGGAGTGGCGCAGCCCCAGCAGCGCGCCCGCGTCGAGTCGGCTGGCCACGATCTCCTCGGGGGTCACGGTGTAGATCGTCGAGGTCGAGCCGAGTGACAGTTCGTCGAGGCCGTCGTCGGCGTTCACCAGCATCGCGTGGCGGATGCCGCGCGCCTGTAGGACGTGGCTCATCGGCTCGAGCAGGTGGGCCCGGGCCACGCCCACCAGCGTGCGCTCCACCAGCGCCGGATTGGCCAAGGGACCCAGGACGTTGAAGATCGTCCGAAAGCCGAGGGCCCGGCGAATCGGCGACAGCTCACCCAGCGCGAGGTGGAACGTGGGCGCGTACAGGAAGCCGATGCCCGCCACGCGCACGCACGCCGTGACGACCTCGGCCGGCGCGTTGAGCCGCACGCCGAGCGCCTCGAGCACGTCGGCCGAGCCGACCGAGGAGGAGGCGGCCCGATTGCCGTGCTTGGCGACGGGCACCCCGCAGCCGGCGACCGCCAGCGCGGCCATCGTCGAGATGTTGACGGTGTGCAGCTGATCGCCGCCGGTGCCGACGATGTCGATCGCGTCCGGGCCGATCGCGAAGGTCGAGGCCGACTCCACCATCGCGTCGATGAACCCGGTCATCTCGTCGGCCGTCTCGCCCTTCATCGTGAGTGCCGTGAGGAACCCCGCGATCAGGAGTGGATCGACGCGACCGGCGAGGATCTCGGCCAGGGCGTCGCGAGCCTGGAGGCGTTCGAGGTCGGTGCCCGCCACCAGCGGCTGTAAGACGCCCGCGGCGAACGAGTCGCTCACCGTGGGCGGCCCTCACGCATAGCGACAAGATAGTCGGCGGGCCGCGGACCTCAACGGGGCCACCGGTACTCTTTTGTGATGGCCGCCACGTACCTGGATCGCATCGTGGACCATCACCGCGCCCGTGCCGCCCGTGACGGACGTCGCTGGCGTGAGCGCCTTGTGACACCGCGATCGGCGGGACCGAGCTTGGACGCCGCGCTGAGATCGGGCGCCTCGGTCGCGGTCATCGCCGAGATCAAGCGCCGCTCGCCGTCACGGGGTTGGATCAATCAGGACGTGGACGTCGCGGCGCAGGCCCACGCCTATGACGACGGGGGGGCGGCCGCGATCTCCGTGCTCACCGACGCCGAGTTCTTCTCCGGCGGCGCCAGCGACCTCGCCGAAGCCCGACGGACCGTCGAGTTGCCGATCCTGCGCAAGGATTTCACGGTGAGTGCCAACGACGTCCTGGACGCCGCCGAGATGGGCGCGTCCGCGGTCCTGCTCATCGCGGCGGTCCTCGACGACGACGAGCTCGCGCTCTTCATCGACGTCGCGGCGCGCGCGGGCCTCGACGCGCTGGTCGAGGTGCACGACCAGACCGATGCGCGGCGGGCGGTGGACGTCGGCGCAACGATCGTGGGCGTGAACCAGCGCGATCTCACAACCTTTGAGGTCGTCGCGGGCCGCGCGACCGAGGTGACTGCGTCGCTCCCGGCCAACGTGGTCGTCGTCGCGGAGTCCGGCCTGTCCACGCGTGGTGACGTGGAGGCGGCCGCGGCCGCCGGCGTCGACGCCGTGCTCATCGGCGAGGCGCTGATGCGCGCGAAGGACCCCGCGGCGGCGCTCGCCGCGTTGGCGGGAGTAGAACGGGTCGCGCGTGCGTGAGTTCACCTCATCTCCCTGGTTCGTGAAGATCTGTGCGGTGACGACACCTTCGGACGCCGACATCGTGGTCGGCGCCGGCGCCAGCGCGCTCGGCGTGATCCTCACCTCATCACGACGTCGCATCGACGCCCCAACCGCGCGGGCCATCACCGAACGGGTTGGTGGCCGCCTCGTCACGATCGGCGTCGTCAACTCGCGCGACGTCACCTCGATCGAGGCGGTGCTCGGGGGGCTGGGTGTTGACGCCGTCCAGGTACACGGCGACCTCAGCGCGGAGCTGCTCGACGAGTTCCGATCTCGTGACCTCGGCGTGATCAAGGCGCTGGCGGGGGGCTCCGAGGAGTTCGCGTCCTTCGACGAGGAACGAGTCGACGCCGTTCTCGTCGACGGTCCCGTGCCCGGCAGCGGGGCGGCGCACTCATTCGACGACTTGCGCGAGCGCCATTTTCGTCGTCCGGTCATCGCCGCGGGTGGACTGACCGCGCTGAGCGTCACCGCCGTGATCAGCGCGTACGGCGTCTGGGGGGTCGACGTGGCCTCGGGCGTCGAGTCCTCACCCGGCGTCAAGGACGCGCTGCGCGTGACGGAGTTCGTCGAGGCGGCACAGCGGTCGTTCGCCACCCGGACCGCCCCGTGAGCGCGCCCGAGCCGCCGATGTCGCGTCCCGACGCGTTGGGACACTTCGGGTCCTTCGGCGGGCGTTTCGTGCCCGAAGCCCTCGTGCCGGCGTGCATCGAGCTCGAGGAGCAGTTTGACGCGGCCTGGCGAGACCCCGTCTTCGTCGCCGAGTTCGAGGAGGTGCTGCGACTCTTCGCGGGTCGACCGACCCCGGTGACGCCCCTGGACCGCCTGTCGGAACGCCTGGGGGTCACCGTCTACGCCAAGCGCGAGGACCTCGCCCACACGGGATCGCACAAGATCAACAACGTCGTGGGCCAGTCGCTCCTGACCCGGCGCATGGGCAAGCGCCGCGTCATCGCCGAGACGGGCGCGGGCCAGCACGGCGTGGCGACGGCCACGGCGGCCGCCCGGCTCGGTCTCGCGTGCACCGTCTTCATGGGCGAGGTCGACACCGTGCGCCAGGAGCTCAACGTCTTTCGCATGGAGCTGCTCGGCGCGACCGTCGTGCCGGTGACGTCGGGGAGCCGCACGCTCAAGGACGCCGTCAACGAGGCGATGCGCGAGTGGGTCACGTGCGTCGCGGACACGCACTACTGCATCGGCTCCGTGATGGGTCCTCACCCCTTCCCCTGGATGGTGCGGGAGTTCCAGAGCGTGATCGGGCGCGAGGCCGCCCAACAGCTTCGCGAGCTGGGCGTCGCCACGCCCGACGTGGTCGTGGCCTGCGTGGGTGGCGGCTCGAACGCCGCCGGCGTGTTCGCGGGCTTCGCGGCGTCCTCGGCGCGCCTGGTCGGGGTGGAGGCGGCGGGCGGATCGGCGGTGGGCCTGGGCACCCCGGGGGTCCTGCACGGGATGCGCTCGCTGCTGCTCCAAGATGAGTTTGGTCAGATCGAAGAGGCCCACTCGATCTCGGCCGGACTGGACTACCCGGGCATCGGGCCCGAGCACGCCCACCTCGCCGAGATCGGTCGCGCCGAGTACTACGCGATCGGCGACGAGGACGTCGTGGACGCGCTGCGCCTGCTCAGCGAGCTCGAAGGCATCATACCCGCCCTCGAGACGGCCCACGCCGTGGCGTGGTTGACGAGGGCCGTCGGCGACACCGTGGCGCGCGGATCCACGGTCCTGCTGAACCTGTCGGGCCGCGGTGACAAGGACGTGGCCCAGGTGCGCGCCATGTTGCAGGACCCGACGTGACGCCGCTGGAGACGCGGCTGCGCGCGGTGCGCGACGCGGGTCGCAAGGCGCTCGTGCCGTATTTCGTGGCCGGTCTCAGCGATGACTGGGTCCGTCACGTCGAAGCCGCCGTCCAGGCGGGGGCCGACGTGATCGAGATCGGACTGCCGTTCTCGGACCCGATGATTGACGGCGTCGTCATTCAAGAGGCGTCGCGGCGCTCGCTCGCGCGCGGCACCACGATCGAGACCATCCTGAGCGACCTCGAAGCATTCGACGCGACGGTGCCGCTCGTCGCGATGACGTACTACAACCTGGTGCTGCACTACGGCCTGGAGCGCGCCGCGGGCCGCCTGGCGGGCGCGGGCGTCACCGGGGCGATCGTGCCCGACCTCACGCTCGAAGAGGGCGCCGAGTGGCGAGAAGCCTGCGCTCTCCACGACCTCGCGCCCATCTTCCTCGTGGCGCCCTCCACACCCGCGGAGCGGGTGGCGCTCCTGGCCGACGCCAGCCGGGGATTCGTCTACGCCTCCGCGCGCATGGCCGTGACCGGGGCCTCGGAGCAGTTCGGCGACGCCCGGCTGGTGGCCGGCGCGGTGCGCCGCGTCTCGGATCGGCCCTGTTACGTCGGCATCGGGATCTCGACGCCGGCCCAGGCGCGCGACGCCGCGGCGGTGGGCGACGGCGTGATCGTGGGCTCGGCTCTCGTGAAGGTCCTGCTCGACGGCGGCGACGCGCGTGACGTCGAGGCGTTCCTGGCGCGTTTCCGGCACGCAGTGGACGCGACGTCGTCGGGCTGAACCCCGTGTTGTTGACGGAGTTACCGCCAGGTATCGCGCTTTTCTTGCGGTCGCGGCGCACTCATCCCTGCACGGCGTTTCCCCAAGGTCTTAAATAGTGACTGAGGCGCCAATCCTGGTCGCCTCAAAGACGAAGTTGGGGGTTATAAATGGCTGATGAACACAGAGTGGCGGATCCTGGCCCGCTAGGCCTGGCCGGGTTCGCTATGACCACGTTTTGCCTCAGCGCGGCGAATGCCAACCTGTGGCACGGCGGGGGGGCGGCGGCCGCGCTCGCGCTGGCTCTCGTCTACGGCGGTATCGCGCAGTTCGCGGCCGGCATGTGGGAGTTCCACCGCAAGAACACGTTTGGTGCGTTGGCGTTCACCTCGTACGGTGCGTTCTGGATCAGCTTCTACGTACTGCTAAAGATTCCCGCTATCGCGCCGGGGACCGACACCGTGGCGATCTACCTGCTCGGTTGGACGATCTTCACGGCCTACATGACCGTCGCGGCCCTGAGGACATCG
>DAIOGY010000083.1:0-980 GCA_036745005.1 Acidimicrobiales bacterium
GACCTGTTCGACGAGGACCTGGTCCTGATCGTTCCCCACGACCACGCCCTGGCGGGCGAGACTTCCGTCTCGTTCGAGACCCTGTCGCGCTACGAGTTCCTGCTCCCGTTGCCGGGCACGCCGATCCGTCGCGAGATCGACGCGGCGAGTCGCGCCCACGGCGTGGAACTGCGCCCGCTGCTCGAGATGGACGGGCTGCGCACCATCGCGTCGCTGACCTTCGACGGGCTGGGGATCGCGATCCTGCCGGCCTCGATGCTCTCGCGGCACCTGCGCAGCTCCTTCGTCGCGGTGCCGATCGAAGGGATACCCCGGCGCCGGGTCCTGCTCGTCGGGCGGCGCTTCGGCTTCCCCGCCGCCCCGGTGCGCGCCGTGGCGGCACTGCTGAGCGAAGTGGTGCGCGCCGCCGACGACCCCCCGGCGGGCGTGCACCTCCCCTCCCCCCGCGGTCTGCCATAGTCGCGGGGTGGCAACTGCGCTCTCGCCCGCGGACACGGCGTCCCTCATCGTTCGGCGCGACCGCGCCTTCAAGACGTTGGTGGCCAACGTGGGGCCACCCCCGGCCTTTCGACGGGTCAAGGTCGACCAGCGCTTCGCGACCCTGATCCGCTCGATCACCTTTCAGCTCCTCGCGACGAAGGCGGCCAACACCATCCACCGGCGGGTCCACGACGTGTGCGGCGGCGCCGTCACCGTCGACTCCGTCCTCTCCGCCGGCACGGCCAACCTGCGCGCGGCGGGGCTGTCGGGCACGAAGGCCGCGGCGATGATCGACCTGGCCGAGCACGTGGCCGACGGGCGCGTGCGCCTGGGCGCGCACGGTCGCATGAGCGACGCCGAGGTGACGCGCGAGGTGACCGCGGTGCACGGCATCGGACCTTGGACCGCCGAGATGTACCTCATGTTCTCGTTGGGCCGACCCGACGTGTGGCCCGTGCTCGATCTGGGCGTGCGTCGGGGCTGGTCGCTGCTGCACGGGC
>DAIOGY010000083.1:990-6726 GCA_036745005.1 Acidimicrobiales bacterium
GAGATGGTCAGTCCCCAGGAGCTGCGCGTGGCCGGCGAACGATTCGCGGGCGTGCGCTCCGGCGTCGCGTGGTACTGCTGGGCCACGGTCGACGACGACGCGTGGTGAAGTAACCTCCCCAAAGTGCCCGACCTCTCCCTCGCTGATTTCGAACGCGACGCCCTCGCCACGCTGACGACCTTCGGGACCATCCCGTGCCTCTCGCCGATGTTCGACGAGGACTGGGAGCAGAGCGGCCACATCGAGGCCGCCATCGAGCTCCTGGCCGAATGGGCGCGCGAGCGCCGCCTGGCCGACGCCGACGTGGCGGTCCGTCGCCTGCCCGGGCGCACGCCCGTCCTGACCGTGACCGTGCCCGCCACCGGGCCGAGCACGGGCACCTGCGTGCTCTACGGACACCTCGACAAGCAGCCCCCCTTGGGCGACTGGTCCGAGGGCCTCGATCCCTACACGCCGGTGCGCCGCGGCGACCGGTTGTACGCACGGGGCCTCGCCGACGACGGCTACTCGGTCTTCGCCGCCCTGCTGGCGCTCGAGTCGCTCGAAGCCGCCGGACGCCCGCACGCGCGCTGCGTCGTGCTGATCGAGGCCAGCGAGGAGAGCGCCAGCTCGGACCTCGACGCCCACCTCGACGCCCTCACCGACCACCTCGGCGAGGTCGAGCTGCTGATCTGCCTGGATTCGGGTGCCCTCACCTACGACCGGCTCTGGGTGACCTCGTCGCTGCGCGGCAACGTCAATGTCCGCGTCAAGGTCGAGGTCCTGCCCCGCGCCCTGCACAGCGGGCTGGCCAGCGGCGTCGTGCCCTCGTCGTTTCGCGTGCTGCGCCAACTCCTGGACCGCGTGGAGGACGCCGCGACCGGACGGGTCCGGCTCGACGAGCTATCGGTCAAGATCCCCGCGGCGCACGTCGACGCGGCCGAGGCCCTGACCGAGGAGTTCGGGGACGTCGCGGCCCAGGAGTGCGAGGTCCTCGACGGCGTGCGCCTCATGGGCAAGTCCGCCGCCAAGCGCCAGCTACGCCGTACCTGGCGGCCGGCGCTGTCGGTCATCGGTATGGGCGGCATCCCGGACCCGGCCATCGCCGGCAACGTGCTGCGCACCTCGACCACCGCCGTGCTCTCGATGCGCCTGCCGCCGACGGTGTCGTGCGCCGCCGCCGCCGCCGCGCTCATCGACGTGCTCAGCGCCGACCCGCCCGACGGCGCCCACGTCACGGCGACCATCGACTCGAAGGGGGACGGCTGGGTCGCGCCGAAGCCCTCCGCCTGGCTCTCCGACGCGCTCGATCGCGCGTCGCGCGACGCGTTCGGCCGCGAGCCGGGCTACATCGGCGAGGGCGGGTCGATCCCCTTCCTCGCCGAGCTCGGTCGGCGGTACCCGGCGTGCCAGTTCGTCGCGACCGGCGTGCTCGGCCCGGACTCCAACGCCCACGGCATCGACGAGATGCTGGACCTGCCGACCGCCGTCGCGGTCACCAACGCCGTGGCGACCATCGTCGAGGCGCACGCGCTGGCGCCGCGACCCAAGAAGAAGTAGGTGGCGATGGCGACCCGACTCCTCCACTCCAACGGAACACCGCTCCAGGTGGTCGGCCGTCCCGACGCCCCGCGCGCACTGATCGTGCTGCAGGAGGCCTTCGGCGTCAACGACCACATCCGCGGCGTGGCCCAGCGCTTCGCCGACCAGGGCTACTACGTGGCGGTCCCCGAGCTCTTCCACCGCAGCGGCTCGCCGGAGCTCGGCTACGACGACTTCTCGCTGGTGGCCCCGCACATGGGCGAGCTCAATCCCGACGGCCTGGCTGACGACGTCACCGCCGCGGCCGAGTTCCTCAACGCGGCCGGCTACCCCACCTCGTCGATCGGCGTCGTCGGCTACTGCATGGGCGGCTCGGTCGCGCTCTACGCCGACACGCTCGGGCTGGTGGGCGCGGCCGCCTCGTTCTACGGCGGCGGCGTGACGGCCGGGCGCTTCGGTCTGGCGCCCCTGGCCGAGCTGGCGAGGAGCCTGCGCGCGCCGTGGATCGGCCTCTACGGCGACCTCGACCAGGGCATTCCGCCCGAGCAGGTCGAGGCGCTGCGCGAGGGCGCCGCGGGCTCGTCGGTGGTCACCGAGGTGGTGCGCTACGCCGACGCCAACCACGGGTTCAACTGCGACGCGCGGCCCGCGGTCTATAACGCCGTCGCGGCCGCCGACGCCACCGCGCGCACCCTGACGTTCTTCGCCACCCACCTGGGGGCCAAGTAGCTCAGCTGCGCGGGACGTCCTTCCACGGGACGTCCTTGTCCACGCGGGGCTCGCCGGCCAGGCCCAGGACGCGCTCGCCGATGATGTTGCGCATGACCTCGCTGGTGCCGCCCTCGATGGAGTTGGCGCGCATGCGCAGGAACGCCTTGCGCGGGTCAGAGGCGTTGAACGCGCTCTCGGTGGGACGAACGAGGGGGAACTTGGTCTTGTAGAGGAGCGCCTCGGAGCCGAGCAGGTCGACGCACAGCTCGCTGGTGCGCTGGTTCTCCTCGGCGAAGGCCAGCTTCGCGGTCGAGCCCTCGGGTCCGGGGGTCCCGGCGCGGCGCAGGTCGTTGGCGCGCCAGTTGGCCAGGCGACCCACCTCGGTGGACACCCAGCGCTCCATCAAGCGCGCGCGCAGGGCCATCGCGTGTCCGTCGGCGCGCCCCGCCCACTTGCGCCGCCAGATCGACAGGGCCTCGCCGATCAGGCCCGAGTCGCGCGGCGGCACGGTGCCGCCGATCGAGACGCGCTCGTTCATCAGCGTGGTGATCGAGACCCCCCAGCCGTCGCCGACCGCGCCCAGGCGCATCGAATCGGGCACGCGCACGTCGTGGAAGAAGCACTCGTTGAACTCGGCCTCGCCGGTCACCTGGTAGAGCGGGCGGACCTCGACGCCGGGGGCGTGCATGTCGACGAGGAAGGCGGTGATGCCCCGGTGCTTGACGGCGTCGGGGTCGGTGCGCGCGATGAGCAGCCCGTAGGCCGACACGTGGGCCAGGGTCGTCCAGACCTTCTGACCGTTGAGGACCCACTCGTCGCCGTCGCGCTCGGCCCTCGTGGCCAGGCTCGCCACGTCGGACCCCGCGCCGGGCTCCGAGAAGAGCTGGCACCAGACCTCCGACCCGGTGAAGAGGGGACGCAGGTAGCGGCGCTGCTGCTCGGGCGTCCCGTGGGTGACGAGCGTCGGGGCGACCATCCCGTAGCCGATGACGTTGCGCATCACCGCCGACGGCGCGTGCGACGCGCTCAGACGCCGCAGTACGTGCAACTGCTGGGTCGGCGTCGCGCCCAACCCTCCGAGGCCCTCGGGAAAGTGCGCCCAGGCGAGACCCCGGTCGAACTGCTCACCGAGGAACTGTTCGACGTCGGTCGTCGCGGGGGGAAAGCCGCCCACCAGCTCGTCGATGCGCTGGTCGATCTCCGCGTCGCTGACGGCCACGAATCCTCCTTGTCGTCGACTGCATACTACGCAGGCCCCGGATGAGACTTTCGACTGTTGACGTGGGTGCGAGGCCGCAGAGACACGACTGCGATCTGGCCTCGCGGCCCTTCGGCTCAGCTCACGGCAAGCGTCAAACAGCACGCTGTGAGCACGATACCCACCGGCGCCATCAGGAATCTCTCCCATTGACTCTTGGACAGTGCGTTGGCGACGGCGCTGAGGCCAAAGACCACGACGAGGATCCAGATCCCGTCGCGCACGAGGGCGGAGTGGTGAGCCGTACCGATCAGTCCACCTCGGGCCAGGACGACGTCGAGCGCCACCAAGAAGACGACCGCGGCGACGCCGCTCGCGGCGCGCAGACCAAGAGGCAGGATGCGGTGTACCCCGCCGAACGCCGCGCGGCCCACGGGCAGTCCGATAGCGAGGAGAACCTGGAAGATGGCCAGTCCCCCGGTCACAACCGCCGCCACGCCGGCGACGACGTGCAAAGGATTGCCCATGTGTCGTGACCTTAACCAGCCGCGTTCGGGCGCGCGCCGTCGTCAACCTGCCCCAGCAGGAACGGGCCGTTCCGCTAGAAAGGTGACGTGACGACGCGACGCATCCTCGCCACGTCGGGCGGATTCGTGCAGGGCCCCGTCCAGATGTCCTATCGCCTCGGCGAGATGCTCCTCGAGGCCCTCACCCTCACCGGCCAGACCCGGCCGCGGGTGTGCCTCGTGAACACCGCGGGCGGCGACGATTTCGCGTGGTACGCGATGTCCTACGAGGCGTTCAACGCCGCCGGCTGCGACGTGACCGAGCTGAAGCTCTTCTACCAGCCGTCCGCCGACCCCGAGGAGCGGCTCACGACGTGCGACCTCGTGTGGGTGGGGGGCGGTTCGACGGCCAACCTCCTCGCGCTGTGGCGCCTGCACGGGGTCGACGCCGCGATGGCCGCCGCGTGGGAGCGGGGGGTCACGCTGGCGGGCGTCTCGGCGGGCAGCGTGTGCTGGCACGTTGGCGGAACGACCGACTCCTACGGTCCGACGCTGCGGCCGATCACCGACGCGCTGGGTTTCCTGCCCTACGGCAACGGCGTGCACTACGACGCCGAGGCCCAGCGCCGGCCGCTGCTGCACGAGCTCGTCAGCGACGGCACCCTGCCGCTCTCCTACGCCACCGACAACTTCGTGGGGCTGTGGTACGAGGGCACGACGCCCACGCGCGTCGTGTGCGACCTCGACGTCGCGCCGGAATCCGGACCCGCCGCCTACCGCGTCGAGCGGGTCAACGCCGAGGTGGTCGAGACCCGCCTCGCGGTGGGTTCGTCACTGCCCTGAGGCGGCGCGCACGAGCGCGCCGCGCACCTCTTCACCCTTGCGGTCCAGGCGCGCCGCGGCGCCCAGCGCGTCGCCGGACCCGCAGCGCGCGAGCCAGTTGGCCAGGATCAGGTACCCCGACTGGGTGAGGATCGACTCGGGGTGGAACTGCACGCCCTCGAGGGGCAGCTCGCGGTGGCGCATCCCCATCACCAGCTCGCCGGACCATCCGGTCAGCTCGAAGCAGTCGGGCAGAGTGGCGCCGTCCACCACCAGCGAGTGGTAGCGCCCCGCGACCAGGGGGTTCGGGGCACCCGCGAAGACCCCGGCGCCGCGATGCTCGACCAGCGTCGAGCGCCCGTGCACCAGCTCGGGCGCCGCGACGACGCGCGCGCCGAAGGCCTCGCCCAGCGCCTGGTGTCCGAGGCAGACGCCGAGCATCGGCAGCGCCGCCTCGGCGCAGTAGGTGATGACCTCGAGGCAGTTGCCCGCGTCGCGCGGGTGCCCGGGTCCCGGCGAGACCAGCACGCCGTCCGCGGCGGTCATGGCGATGAACTCGGCGTCGACGCGGTCGTTGCGCAGCACGGTCACGCTCGCGCCCAGCTCGCCGAGGTACTGCACGAGGTTGTAGACGAAGGAGTCGTAGTTGTCGACGACGAGGATCGACGGGCCGCGCGACATGGCTGAATCCTACGGGCCGCGCGAACGCGCTCACTAACCTTTGTGGATGGGCCACCCCGACCTCGCCGCGTTCACTCGCCTCGTCGAGGGTGGCTTCACGGTGGTGCCGCTCACCCGCACCCTCCAACTGGACCGCGAGACTCCCGTCTCGCTCTACCAGCGCTTCGCGAACGGCCGCGCCTTCTTCCTGCTCGAGAGCGCCGCGCTCGGCGAGGAGACCGGCCGCTACTCCTTCATCGGACTCGACCGTCTGTGGCGCGTGACCACCGCCGGCGGCGCGACCGTCTGTGAGGGGAC
>DAIOGY010000084.1:0-6721 GCA_036745005.1 Acidimicrobiales bacterium
CAAGGCGCCCGACGCCGCCATGGCGGCCATCGCCTGCAGGCCGAGGCGCCGGCCGAATTCGAAGGTGCTCCAACTCGAGAAGTCGTTCGGAGCCCCGGGCTTCATTTCCTCAGTCATCTTGTGTCCCCCTCAATCCTGTTTGGAAGATTCTTAACACACCGTTTCGTACATTAGGGAGCATTCCCCAATTTTCTTTGGCCCGCCGCAGTCAGGCCGACCGCGCCGCCTCAGTCATAGCGGCGAGCATCCTTCGGGCGGCCAGGCCGCCGCGGTCGATCTTGATGCTCACCTCGTTGAACTCCGGAGCGCTCAGAGTCCGGGCCTGGATGACGTTGAGCGCATCGACATCCTCCTGGACAACCCCCGCTTGCATCTTGGCAAGAAATGAGTCAATTTCCACGTCGCCCACGCAGAAATCTCGTGCCAACGCCCAGAAGTCGTAGACCCGGCCCTCCGTGGACGGCGTGAGCCCGTAGAGGATCTTCATGTGAAAGGCGTGATCGTCGCTGCCGTCGGGACGGGGCGGCCGGTCGACCGGTGCGATGCGCGCGTGGAGCAGGTAGAAGCTCGGCGCGAAGTAATCGATGTCCTGCCACCGGTCGACCTGACCGTCCAATCCGGTCGTGCGCGAGTAGAAGGGCGGGCAGGCGACGTCGTTCATGTGGCGAAACACGCGCACGATCCGAGCGCGATCGTCGATCTCCACTTCGATGGGCGTGGTGGCCACCTCGGGCGTCCCGATCGACCCGGCGTGCAGGTACGTCTCGTGCGAGAGGTCGAGCAGGTTGTCGACCAGGAGCGCGAAGGAGGCGTTGATCTCCGCGAACCCGGCGACCCACGACCAGCGCGCCGGATCGGTCAACCACGGCGTCGCGGGCAGCGCCGCCGCGTCGGCGTCGCCGCGACCCATCCAGATCCACACCCACGGACCCTGTTCGACAATCGGATAACTTCGCACGGCGAGTCGGCTCGGGATGCGATCTTGGGCCGGTACCTCCACGCACGTCCCGGCGCAGTCGAAGGTGAAGCCGTGGTAACCGCACACCAGGCGGTCGCCCACAACGGTGCCCAATGAGAGCGGGTATCCGCGATGCGGGCACTGATCGGCAAGCGCCACGACCTGTCCGGAGTGGCTGCGAAACAGCGCGACGTGCTCGCCCAGAATCTGGCGCGACACCGGCGTGGTCGTCACTTCGCTGGCCAGGGCCACGACGTACCAATGGTCACGTAAGAACATCGTTCCCCCGAGCTCCTCGATCTCCCGCACCACTCCACGTGGAGTGCACGAGGCGGGTGGCGAGCGAAAACTACCAAAACTGTGGTAAGCACACAAGCAACTTTGTACCAGGAGGTTCATATGTCGCTCCTCGACGCCGCACCGTGGCAGGGCAACGTATTCCTGGGCGGCTGGCGCCCGGGCGGCGGCGGCGACGCCCCCGTCATAGAGCCGGCCACCGGCGAGACTCTGGGCCGGAGCGGCCGCGCGAGCGTCGAGGACGTCTCGGCGGCCACCGAGATCGCCGCGGCTGCCCAGCCGGCCTGGGCCGACCTTCCGTACTCGGCTCGTTCGGCCGTGCTGCGCAAGGCTGGCCAGCTCTTCAACGACCACGCCGCCGAACTGGCCCAGTGGGTGCTGCGCGAGTCCGGCGGGATTGGGCCGAAGGCCGACCTCGAGCTGCACGTCGCCGCCGAGGAGTGCTTCGAGGCGGCCTCGCTGGCCTCGCACCCGACCGGCTCGATCCTGCGCAGTGAACTACCGCGCCTCAGTTTCTCGCGCCGCGTGCCGGCGGGTGTCGTGGGCGTCATCGCGCCCTTCAACTTCCCCCTGATCTTGTCGATTCGCTCGGTGGCACCGGCGCTCGCGCTGGGCAACGCGGTTGTGCTGAAGCCGGACCCGCGTACTGCGGTGTGCGGGGGCGTCGTGTTGGCGCGCGTGTTCGAAGAGGCGGGTCTCCCCTCCGGCGTGCTCAGCGTGCTACCCGGCGACGCGGACGTGGGCGAGGCCCTCGTCGTCGATCCACGTGTGCGCGTCATCGCCTTCACCGGGTCCACCGCGGCCGGACGCCAGGTCGGCGCCCTCGGCGCCCAGCACCTCAAGCGCGTCCACCTCGAGCTCGGCGGCAACTCCGCCCTGATCGTGATGGGCGACGTCGACCTGGAGAAGGCGGTCTCGGTCGGGGCATTCGGATCTTTCCTGCACCAGGGCCAGATCTGCATGACGACCGGACGTCACATCGTGGACGCCACGATTGCCGCCGAGTACGCCGCCCTCCTGGCCGAGCACGCCGACCACCTGCCGGTCGGGGACCCCAAGACCGGCCAGGTCGCCCTGGGGCCGCTCATCGACGAGCGCCAGCGCGATCGGGTCCACTCCCTAGTCACCGACACCGTCGCGGCGGGCGCGACCCTGAGGGCCGGGGGCACCTTCGAGGGCCTCTTCTACCGTCCGACGGTGCTGTCCGAGGTGCCCACCTCGGCGCCCGCCTACTGCGAGGAGGTCTTCGGTCCGGTCGCCCCGGTGGTGGCCTATTCATCGATCGACGAGGCCGTGGCTCTAGCGTCGGCCTCCCCCTACGGCCTCTCGTTGGGCATCCTCTCGGGTGACGGACTGCGCGCGCTCGAGTTGGCCAGCCGGATCCCCTCTGGGGCCATCCACATTAACGACCAGACGGTCGCCGACGAGGCGGTCATTCCCTTCGGGGGCACCGGCGTCTCGGGCAACGGCTCGCGCATGGGCGGCCTCGCCAACCTCGAGGCCTACACCGAGACGCAGTGGGTCACCGCCCAGGCGGACCTGCCGACCTACCCGTTCTAGAGACTGTTGAGGTCGACGTAGTTCCTCGCGAGCACGGTGCTCGCCTCGCGCGTGAGCGCCGCCTGGCGAAGCCGCGCTCGCTGCACGCCGTTCTCGAAATCGTCGTCGGGACTCGGGTGGAGCATCTGGGTCATGTAGTTCGAGAACTCCTCGGCCCGCCACACTCGCTCGAGGCACGTGTCGGAGTACGCGTCCAGAAGCGCGTCCTCACCTTCGGCGTAGTGCGCGCGCAACGCGGCCGACAGGACTCGCACGTCGGCCAGGGCCAGGTTCATCCCCTTGGCCCCCGTCGGCGGCACGATGTGGGCGGCGTCGCCGGCGAGCAGGAGCCGTCCGTGGCGCATCGGCTCGATCACGACACTGCGCATGGCCGTGATGCCCCGGTCCACGATCGGGCCGCGCACGACGTGGGGCGTCTCACCAGTCGCCAGACGAACCGTGAGTTCGTCCCAGATGCGCTCGTCGGACCACTGGTCCAGGCGCTCGTCGGGCGACACACCCAAGTAGAGCCGGCTCAGCGTGGGCGAGCGCATCGAGTACAGCACGAATCCGCGCTCGTGGCGCCCGTAGATCAGCTCCTCGGTGGCCGGTGGCGCTTCGGCGAGGATGCCGAGCCAGGCGTAGGGGTAGATCCTCTCGTGGCGTCGCACGACTCGCGCCGGCAGGGCGGTGTGCGACACGCCGAAGGACCCGTCACAACCGGCGACGAAGTCACAGCTCACCCGCACGGGACCGTCGGGACCGTGCGCCTCCACGAAGGGGCGCTGCGTGTCAAGGTCGCCGATCGCGGCGACCTCGGTCTCGAAGTGCAGCGGCGCGCCGCGCGCCAGACGCAGGGCCACCAGGTCCTTGACGACCTCCTGCTGGCCGTAGACGGTGATGCCCCGCCCGTCGGCCAACTCGCTGAGTGGTATCCGGTGCGATGCGCCATCGAAGCGGAACTCGACCCCGTGGTGGACCAGACCTTCGCGGCGCATACGCTCACCGGCGCCGACCTCCTCGATCAGGTTCGCGATGCCGAACTCGATGACACCGGCGCGCACGCGTCGCTCGACGTACTCGCGACTTCGCCGCTCCATGACCACCGTGTCGATCCCGTCACGCTGCAGGATCTGGCCCAGCAGCAGGCCGGCCGGTCCGGCCCCCACCACCGCGACCTGCGTACGGATTTCCTTCACGGTCTCCCCCGCCGTCACCGCCCATCATGCGCGAACCGCGCGGACAAGTAGTGTACTGTTCAGTTAATTAGACCATACCCGACGCCCGGGAAGATGGACGTGAGGTTTCCCCGGGGCACTGAAAGGATCGCATGGCCGTCGTAGCGCGCAACACTCCGCGAGCCGACCTGGAACTCGTCGACGCGCTCGGTCGCTACGGTGTCGCCACAATCCACGAGGCCCAGGGGCGAACGGGCCTGTTGGCGCCGCGCCTGCGACCGATCTACCGGCCGGCGCACGTCGCGGGCACCGCCCTCACCTGCGAGGTGGCGCCGGGCGACAACTGGTCCATACACGTCGCCGTCGAGCTGGCCCGTCCGGGTGACGTCCTCGTCGTCACCCCCACCAGCGCCTGCGACGACGGCTACTTCGGCGAGCTCCTGGCGACGAGTTTGGTGGCCCACGGCGTGCGGGGACTGGTGATCGACGCCGGTGTGCGCGACGTCGCCGCGCTCACGACGATGCGATTCCCGGCCTGGTCCAAGACGATCAACGCCCAGGGCACGGTGAAGGAGACGCCGGGCAACGTGCAGGTCCCGATCGTTTGCGCGGGCGCGCGCGTTGAGCCCGGTGACGTGATCGTGGCCGACGACGACGGCGTCGTGGTCGTGCGCCGCGGGGTCGCCGCGGAGGTTCTAGCGGCGTCACGGGCACGCGAGGAGTCCGAGGTCGATAAGCGGGCCCGCCTGGCGTCCGGTGAACTCGGCCTCGACATGTACGAGATGCGAGACAAGCTCGCCCAGCGGGGCCTGCGCTACGAGGGGGCCCCGCCGTCGTGACCACCCAGACGGCGATCCGTTGCTCGGTGATCCGGGGGGGAACATCCAAGGGTCTGTACTTCCGCGCTGCGGACCTGCCCCGCGACACCGCGACGCGCGACGCAACGCTGCTCGCGGCGATGGGTTCACCCGACCCGCGGGAGATTGACGGCATGGGCGGCGGCCACCCGTTGACGTCGAAGGTCGCGGTCGTTCGAGCCTCCCGACGTACCGACGCCGACGTCGACTACCTCTTCTTGCAGGTGTGGCCCGACCGCGCCGAGGTCGCTGACAACCAGAACTGCGGGAACCTGCTCGCCGGCGTCGGCCCCTTCGCCCTGGAAGAGGGCCTCGTCGCGCCGACGGGCGACGTGACCCCGGTGCGGATCTGGATGGAGAACACCCGAAGCCTGGCCGTTGCGCTCATCCAGACGCCGGCGGGACGCGTGCGCTACGACGGCGCGGCGCGCATCGACGGTGTTCCGGGCACCGCGGCGCCGATTCCCCTCGAGTTCCTTGACGTCGCCGGCTCGACCTGTGGGAGCCTGCTGCCCACCGGGCACGCCAGTGATGTGATCGAGGGCGTTCGCGTGACGCTCATTGACAACGGGATGCCGGTCGTGTGCCTGCGCGCACACGACGTCGGATTGACCGGCTACGAGGAGCCGAGCGACATCGAGGCCAACGTGGCGGCGTGCTCCGCGGTCGAGGCCATTCGACGTGGCGCCGGAAGCCTCATGAACCTCGGCGACGTCACCGACCAGACGGTGCCCAAGGTGAGTGTGCTGGCGCCGGCGGTTCATGGCGGCGCCGTGTCCACGCGCACGTTCATCCCCAAGAGGGTCCACGAGGCCATCGGGGTTTTCGGCGCGGTCTCCGTCGCCACCGCCTGCCTGGTGCCGGGCTCGGTCGCCCACGAGGTGTCCGGTCTGACCGCCACCGACGGCGAGGTGACCCTCGACGTCGAACACCCCACGGGCTACTTCACCGTCTCGCTCGGGGTCGCGGTCGATGGCGCCACCGTCTCGATCACGTCCGCGGCCCTCCTGCGAACCGCCCGCCTGCTCATGCGCGGCGACGTCTTCGTTCCGGCCGCGACGTGGAGCCCGCGATGATCATCGACTGCCACGGCCACTTCACGACCGCTCCCGAGGCTCACTCCCTGTGGCGACGAGCCCAGGTCGCTGCCTTCAACGCCGGCGAGCCCTTCCCGACCTATCCGCGGATCTCCGACGACGAGATCGTCGAGTCCATCGAGGCCAACCAGTTGCGGCTGTTGCGCGAGCGCGGGGCCGACCTGACCATTTTCTCGCCGCGCGCCTCGGCAATGGAGCACCACGTCGGCGACGTCGCCACCAGCCAGGCCTGGGCTCGAGCGTGTAACGACCTCATCGCCCGGGTGGTAGAGCTCTTCCCCTCCTCGTTCGTCGGCGTCGCCCAGTTGCCCCAGTCCCCCGGGTCACCGATCGACACGTCCCTGGGCGAGCTCGAGCGGTGCGTCATCGAGCTCGGCTTCGTGGGCGTGAATCTCAGCCCCGACCCCAGCGGCGGCCGGTGGGACTCGCCTCCCCTGACCGACCGCTCGTGGTACCCGCTCTACGACAAGCTGGTCGAGCTCGACGTGCCGGCGATGATCCACGTGTCCGCCAGCTGCACCCCGGTCTTCCACACCACCGGCGCCCACTACATCAACGCCGACACGACCGCGTTCATGCAACTGCTCCAGGGCGACCTCTTCGCCGACTTCCCCGACCTGCGCATCGTCATACCCCACGGAGGCGGGGCGGTGCCCTTCCACTGGGGTCGCTACCGGGGTCTCGCGGACATGCTCGAGCGCCCGGATCCGTCGACGCACTTGATGCGCAACGTCTTCTTCGACACCTGCGTCTATCACCAGCCGGGCATGGCTCTGCTCTTCGAGGTGATCGGCG
>DAIOGY010000085.1:0-6701 GCA_036745005.1 Acidimicrobiales bacterium
TCATCGTCCAGATCCAGCTGGGCCGGCTGCGCCAGCGCCTGGCCGAGCGCGGGCTCGCGCTCGACGTGACGCCGGCCGCGGCCGCGGCGCTGGCCCACGAGGGCTACGACCCGGCCTTCGGCGCGCGCCCGCTGAAGCGCGTCATCCAGCGACGCCTCGAGGACCCCCTCGCCCTAGCCGTTCTCCAGGGCCTGTACCACGAGGGCGACACGATCACCGTCGACGCCGTCGAGGGCGTCATCACCTTTCGATAGGCGCCGCCGAGAGTGCGCCGTCATTAGTGTCACTCCCATGACGGCTCGAGCTGACGGTCGCGGGCCGCGACCGACGCGCTAGGCGCGATGGTTCGCCCCGACACCACCGTCATCGACTGGACGTGGACCGTGGTGGTCGCCATCTGGATCGTGCTCGCTTTCCGCACCAAGCGAACCATCGAGCGTCGATGGCGCAATCCGGTGCCGCTGATCTTGATCGCGGCGGTCGTCATTGCCGTGTCGCGCACGAGTTCGAACGGCGCAGGCTGGCATCGCCACCTCTGGATCCCCGACTCGTCGCTCAGCGTGGTGTCGACCACCCTGGTGGTGCTGGGCGCCGCGTTCGCGGTCTGGGCGCGGCTCACGATCGGGACCAATTGGAGCGGCAACGTCACGCTCAAGGAGGACCACGAGCTGATCGTGAGCGGTCCGTACCGGATCGTGCGCCACCCGATCTACACCGGACTCATCGCGATGGGGATCGGCACCGCGTTGATCTACGCCGAACTCGTGGGCTTCGTCGCGGTGGCCGCGGGCGTCGTCGTCTTCGGCCTGCGCATACCCCAAGAGGAGAGGCTGATGACCGAGACCTTCCCGGATCAGTACCCCGAGTACCGACGCCGCGTGAAGGCCGTCATCCCGTACGTGCTCTAGGTCGAGGCGACGCCGCTCGCCCGCGGCCGGTTCCGGGCTTGCGATCACCCATGTCCGGCGTCATCGGGTCCCATTCACAACGCGGTGTGACGATTGGTGATTCCCCGGACGCCGCGTGGCCCGGTGTGCCAGTATCAGCCAGATATGTATCGGGGGCTCTCGCGGTGGTGGATGGTGGGGCGCGCCACCCTGGCCTGCCTGATGCTGACCGGTGGCTTCCTGATCGGTCTGCGCCTTCACTCCGGTGACGCACGCGCCGTGAGAGGTCCGCGAGCCAGCAGTCCGGCCTACGCATTCCCCCAGACCGGCTTCGGCGGCTACCAGTGGTCGGGTGGCGTCTACCAGGTCAGCTCGAACTGGCGCGTGCCGACGATCGCGCCGGACTCGACGCCGGGCGCCGCGGCGACGTGGATTGGGGCGCAGGACATCGCGAGCTCTCGTTTCATCCAGGTCGGTGTGTTCGAACAGTGCGTCGCGGCCTCGACGTTCGTCTACCGGGCGTTCTGGAGCGACGCGAACGTGAAGTTCATCCCGCAGTGGATCGGCGACGTCCAAGCCAGCGACCTGGTCTCCGCGTCGCTCGTGAGAAGTGGTCGCGGGTGGACGGTGCGCCTGAGCGACCCCGCGGCCAAGCTCGCGTTCTCCACGGCGGTGGCGTACCGCGCCGGAGCGTCGTTCAGCACGGGCGAGTGGATCCAGGAGGACCCCAGTCCCAGCACCGCCGCATCGAAGGACGTTCCGTATCCCGTCATGAGCGACGTGACGTTCCAGCGTCTGGAGGTCGACGGGCAGGCGCCGCGACTGAGCGTCTTCAACGCGCTGAAGCTCACGCCCACCGGGGGTGGCGTTCGCGTTCCCACCAGCGTGCGCAATGACTCTTTCACGTTCTCCGCGCCCACGGGAGATGGGGCCTCGTAACGCACCGACGCAGTGCGTCCACCCGAGCGACACGAACATCTCTGGTGCGGGCGATGAAGCCGCTCGAGAACGACCGCGCGAGCGAGGCGGCGAGGTCGTCCGCCCCACCCGCCGGAGCCGTGTGCGAGTATCGGGTGCGTGACCCGGCGACGTCAGCGACGACTCGCCGTGGGTCGCCTCGCGCTCGCCAGCTCGGTCATCGCCGGTGCGCTTCTCCTCGCGAATCGAGAGCCGCCGGGAGGGTCGTCGCCCCGACCCGGCGTGCGCGCCGGCAACCCGACGTTCGTCTTTCCCCAGAGCGGCTTCGGCGGATACCAGTGGTCCGGCGACGTCAGACAGATCTCGGCGTCGTGGCGGGTGCCGCGGATCTCCCCGAGCTCGTGGTCCGGTGCCGCGGCGACGTGGATTGGCGCGCAGGACGACGCCACCAGCCGCTTCATCCAGGTCGGCGTGTTCGAGCTGAGCCGGAGCCTCATGAGTCCCGTCTACCGGGCCTTCTGGAGCGACACGAGATTGAAATTCCGCCCGCAGTGGATCGGGTACGTCGCGGCGAGGGACGTCGTCGCGTCGTCGCTCGTGCACTCGCGTCGCGGATGGACCGTGGGGATCAGTGATGGCGCGGCCCATCTGGCGTTCTCCCGGACGGTCGCGTACGGCGCGGGGGGGTCGTTCACGACGGGCGAGTGGATCCAGGAGGACCCGGCGCCCTCGGAGGTCTCGGCGAAGGACGTGCCCTACCCCGACATCGCCAACGTCAGGTTCAGCCAGGTCGAGGTCAATCGCCGCGTCCCGCGCCTGCGGCTCGCCAACGGGCTGACGCTGAGTGCCCGGGGAGGCACGATCCGCGTCCCGACCAGCGTGGTCCGTGACTCGTTCACGTTCTACTTTCCAGCCGGCGCGGCCGCCCAGTACCTGAGGGACGCCGGTCGATTCGACGTGGCGTTCGCCAGGATCGACGCGGAGCTCGTGTCGTGGGGATCGCTCTCGACGACGCTCAGGCGCCAGGACGCGTTGGCCTTCGAGAGATCTCTGGCGTCTGACGCCACGGTCGTCGCTCGCCAAACGTGGCCGGCTCGGGCGCGGCGCGACGTCGCGCTGCTGCTCACGCAGCTGCGGCGCGCCGCGCTCGACCTGCACGCCTGGTCCCTCGGCGGACTCCACCTGAAGGGACCGGGATACGCCCGAGTGCACGCCGATGGCATCGCCTTTGGCGGCACCGCCATCGCGGTGCGCGCCACCCTCGGGCTACCCCCGCCGTAGCGCCGCCACGTCGCCCGTGACCGGTCGCCGAGCGGTCCCGGACCCGGGACCGGGCGCGAGGCGCGCACTGGCCAGGACGGCCGTCCCCGACGTGGTCACTTAGAGTTGGGGCCGGAAGCCGACCGCCCCGCGATGAGGCGGTCCCAGCAGAAACGACCCGAGATGCCGTACTCCGACATGGACGTGGCCGAGAGCCCCCTGGAGCTCATCGGCCACACGCCGATGGTTCGCCTCGCCCGGGTGGGGGCCGGCCTGAAGTGCCCGGTGATCGCCAAGATGGAGACGACCAACCCCGGCGGGAGCTCCAAGGACCGCCCGGCCCTCACGATGGTCGAGGCGGCCGAGCGCGAGGGGCTGCTGGGTCCCGGGTCCACGATCATCGAACCAACCAGCGGCAACACCGGCGTGGGCCTCGCGATCGTCGCGGCGCAGCGCGGCTACAAGTGCATCTTCGTGATGAGCGACAAGATGGCGCCCGAGAAGATCGACCTGCTGCGCGCGTACGGCGCCGAGGTGGTCGTGTGCCCGACGGCCGTGCCGCCCGAGCATCCCGACTCGTACTACTCGACCGCCGAGCGCCTCACCAAGGAGACTCCGAACTCCTACCGGCCCGACCAGTACTCGAACCCCAACAACACGAGGGCCCACTACGAGGCCACCGGACCCGAGATCTGGACCCAGACCCGCGGGCGCGTCACGCACTTCGTGGCCGGCGCGGGCACCGGAGGCACGATCACCGGGGTCGGCCGCTACCTGAAGGCGCAGGACCCGCGGGTCCGGATCATCGCCGCCGACCCCCAGGGTTCCGTCTACTCGGGTGGCGCGGGTCGTCCGTACCTGACCGAGGGCGTGGGCGAGGACTTCTGGCCCGAGAACTACGACGCGTCGGTGGTCGACGAGGTTGTGGCGGTGAGCGACGCCGACGCCTTCGCCATGGCCCGGCTGGTCACGCGGCGCGAGGGGATCCTGATCGGCGGTTCGGGGGGCACGGCGGTCGCCGCCGCCCTGAGGGTGGCGGCCCCGCTCGGCGAGGACGCCGTCGTCGTGGTCCTGATTCCCGACTCGGGTCGCGGCTACCTCTCCAAGGTCTTCAACGACACTTGGATGACCGACTTTGGCTTCCTGCGCCCACACAACGGGCTGGACGCCGGAGACGTCCTGGCGGGAAAGTCGAAGCGTTCGACGCACCGCCTGGCCGACCTGGTGCTCGTCACCGAGGAGACCCTGGTGCGCGACGCCATCTCGCTCATGCGCGAAGACGACGTCTCCCAGCTCCTGGTCACGGTGACCGACGAGCTGCCGCTGGCGGCCAAGGAGGTGTCGGGCTCGCTCAGCGAGCTGGGCCTCCTGGTGGCGACGACCCAGGACCCGCAGGTGCTGGATCTGCGGGTGAAGGACGTGGCCGACGCGCCGATGCCGATGATCGGCGTCGGCATGAGCCTGGCGGAGCTGACGCGACAGCTCAGCACGACCGCCAGCGTGCTGGTGCTCGACGGCGGACACCCGGTTGGGGTGCTGACGCGCAGCGACCTGCTGGGGTTCTTAGAACAGAGGAGCGAGCGATGAGGGGGTTCAACACCCGGGCGGTCCACGTGGGTTCCGAGCCCGACCCCGTCACCGGTGCGGTGAACCCGGCGGTCTACCTCACCTCGACCTACGCGCAGGACGGCGTGGGCAAGCCGCGCTTCAGCGACTACGCGCGGGTCGACAACCCCACGCGCGCCGCTCTCGAGTCGTGCCTGGCCGGGCTGGAAGAGGCCCGACACGGGGTCGCCTTCGCGTCGGGCCTGGCCGGCGAGGACGCTCTGCTGCGCTCGCTGTCGCCCGGGGACCACGTGATCTTGGGCAACGACGCCTACGGCGGGACCTTCCGGCTCCTGTCGAGCGTCTTCGCGCGCTGGGGCGTCTCGATCACCTGCGTCGACCTCGCCGACGCGGCCGCGGTGGCGGCGGCCTTCGCGCCGGCGACGCGGATGCTCTGGATGGAGACGCCGAGCAACCCCATGCTCAACGTGGTCTCCATCGAGGCGATGGCCACCGCGGCGCACGACCACGGAGCGCTGCTGGTGGCCGACAACACCTTCGCCACTCCGTACCTCCAGCGGCCACTGACCCTCGGAGCCGACGTCGTCGTCCACTCGACGACCAAGTACATCGGGGGCCACTCGGACGTGATCGGCGGCTTCGTGGCGACGAACGACGACGACCTATCCGCGACGCTGAAGTTCCACCAGTACGCGATCGGGGCGGTGCCGGGGCCGCTGGACTGCTACCTCCTGGTGCGCGGGATCAAGACGCTCGGCGTTCGCATGGACCGGCACTGCACCAACGCCCGCCTGGTGGCGGCGTTCCTCTCGGGCCACGACGCCGTGGACCGGGTGTACTACCCCGGACTCGCCGACCACCCCGGCCACGACGTGGCCGCGACCCAGATGGACGATTTCGGCGGCATGGTGAGCTTCACCTTGAAGGGCGGCAACGAGGCGGCGCGCCGCGCGTGCGAGTCCACGACCGTGTTCACCCTGGCCGAGTCGCTGGGCGGGGTCGAGAGCCTGATCGAACTGCCGGCGGAGATGACGCACCTGTCGACGTCGGGCTCGGCGCTGGAACCCCCGGACAGCCTCGTGCGCCTGAGTGTCGGCATTGAGGACGTCGACGACCTCCTGGCGGACCTGGCGAGCGCCCTCGCCTGAGCGACCGCACCGCGCGTCGGTCGGCGCGGCGCGCCTTCTACCATCGAGGCATCGAAAGGTCCCCTTGGGTGACGTGGCACGAGCCCTACGACGATCCCGCGTCGTCGCTGGCCGCGCGGCTTCGCGAGGTGCAGCGCCAGATCGGCCACGCGCTCGACACGACCGCCCCGGGCGAGATCCGACTGCTCTCGATGTGCGCGGGGCAGGGTCGCGACGTCATCGACGTCGTGGCGGCGCACCCGAGGGGACGCGACGTGGTGGCGCGACTGGTCGAGCTCGATCCGGAGAACACGGCGTACGCCCGGGCCCGCGCCCGGGCGAGCGGCCTCTCCAATGTCGAGGTCGTGGTCGATGACGCGGGCGTCACCGACGCGTACGTCGGCATCGCCCCGGCGCACGTGCTCGTCGTCTGCGGTGTCTTCGGGAACGTGTCGACGATCGACATCGCCCGGACGATCTCGCTGCTGCCCTCCTTGTCGACCCCTGGCGCGATGGTCGTGTCCACGCGTCACCGTCGCGAGCCCGATCTGACCGGCGAGATACGCACGATGTTCGTCGAGTCCGGATTCGCCCCGGTGGATCTCTGTGCCCCCGAGGAGTACCTGTTCACGGTGATGACGCACCGGCTCGAGCGCTCGCCCGACGAGCCCCGGCCCGGTCGGCGTCTCTTCACCTTCGTGGGTGACGGAGCGCCCCGCCTGAGCTGACGCGCGGCGACGTCAATTGGCGGCGCTCGTCAACCCGCTCCCGTTCCGGCCTCACGGTCCAGTCGCCGGGACGCCGTCGAGCGTCGTGACCGGCGGGGGAAGCCCCGGAGCCGTCGCTCGTGGCGGCGTGACGGCCACGTCGACGCGTCGTCGTGCGAGAGTGAGAAGGTGACACCTCCGATCGGGCGCCGCAACGGGCCAGTGAGCCTCCGGTC
>DAIOGY010000086.1:0-6654 GCA_036745005.1 Acidimicrobiales bacterium
GGGCCGGACGACGTTCTGGAACCGGCGCACGATCTCGTCTTCGGGCTCGAAGGACAGGTCGCGCGCGCCGAAGCGGTCGGTCAGCAGCAGGTTCACCCACAGCAGCAGGAAGAAGATGGCGCCGAAGGTGAGCCCCAGCCCCACCTTGACGAGGAACAGCGTGGTGAACACGCCGCCCAGGCCCGCCGAGTGGAACCACATCTGGTCGGTCCAGAGCACCGCCAGGCTGCGCAGCGACAGGAACCCGATGAGCAGGACCCCGATGACCAGGCCGATCCAGAAGCGCCGCGAGAGTCGGCCCAGCCGGGCGGGGCGGCGAGGGACGTCCGTGGGGCTACGCACGGGCCGAGCCTAGGGGCAATCTCAAGCGGGAATCACCGCGCACGCGCATCCCGCGTGCAGCGGCGGGAGGGCCGACCCGCTGGGGAAGCTCTGCCCGGCGGGTCGCTCGCCGGAGCGCGCGTCGAGGGCGCACGCGTCACACGGAGCGTCCGTGGGCGTCACCACGAAGCGGACCGCGCGTCCCTCGGACGCGGCGAGCACGCCGAGGTGGAAGGCCCGGCGCGCGGCGTCGGTGCAGAGCCGCTCGACGCGCGCGCCGCGCCACTCCTTGTAGGCGGTGTTGGCCCGCTCGACCGCCGTTCCGGTGCCGTCGGTGAGGATTCGTTTGCGCAGCGCCAGCACGATGGTGACCGCGAGGTCCGCGGCGCAGTCGCCGAGCGCGGCGGGACTCGCGGTCCCGCCCGAGACGCCGGCCTCGTCGAACGCGAAGCGACCGCCCGCCGCCGCCGCCTCGGCCAAGGCGTCGTGGGCCGCGTCGGCGTAGCGGGCTCGTTGGACCAACTCGTCCTCGAGCTCGGTCGTGATCATGCCCTTGACGTCGCGCAGCCGCTCGAGCGTCCCGTTCTGGTCGTCCTGGAGGACGCGCTTCACGCGGCGCGTCAGCACGCTGAGCGACTCCTCGAGGGCGCCGTCGCGCCGCTCGAACAGTTCGCCCACGGGGCTCTCGTGCTTGGCCGGCGCCTTCTTCACGGGACCCGACGCGGCTCCACGCTCCTCCAGCGAGGCCTTGCGCAACCGGGCGAAGATCTCGTTGACGACGTCGGTGCCCGACTCGTCCTCCGGGGGCACGGGGGTCGGAGCCGCGTCGGCCCTGGCGGCTCGGCGCGGGCGGGATTTGGACGACTCGGGCTCGGGCGCTTGGCGCACGACGACCTCGGGGACCTCGCGCAAGGGCGTTCCCGCGAGGAGCTCCTCTTCGGTGGGGTCCGGTGCGGGCGGGTGCAGGCGCAGCGCCTCCAGCGCCGCGGCACGTGCGACCTCGTCCGAGGCGCCCAGTCCCGAGATCACGGACTCCACCTGGTCGCGCACCGAAGCGACGAAGGCGGACAGCGAGTCGCGCGCGGCGCGCAGCTGCTCGATCTGCAGATGGAGGGCCTTTCGCTTGACGGCGAGGTCGTTGAGGACCGTCCGGCGCGCCTCGTTGGCCTGCTCGACGACCGCGCGACCCTGCTCGCGGCCACGCTCGACCAGCGCCTCCCCGTTGGCCTTGCCCGAGTCGATGAGGCGCTCGGCGGTCAGGCGCGCCTCGTGGTCGAGGCGCTGGGCCGTGGTCTCGGCCTCCGAGATGATCGCGGCGGCCCGCTCCTGGGCCTCGATCAGGTGGGCCGACGCGCGCTGCTGGCTCTCGGCGAAGAGCTGCGCGCTGCGTTCCTGGGCTTCGGCCGTGACGCGACCCGCCTCTTCGTGCGCCGAGCGCAGTATCGCCGCGCTCTGGGTGCCGAGGGCCGCCGCCAGGGTGGCCTCGTCGAACGACGGGTTCGCGGCGCGCTGGAGGGCCTCAGCCAGTTGGGACTGGAGATCGCGCAACCGCGACTCCAGGTGGGCCATCTCGCGCGCCACCGACTCCAGGTGGAGTCGCACCTCCTGGGGGTCCAGTCCCCCCTTGCGCACGACCGTGAAATTGACCCGCGCGACCTCGGGCGACGTCGGGCGCGTCGAGGAGAGGATTCGCCGATCGTCCATTGCTCAAGACTACGGCGTGGCCCGCCGGGGGCCGGGCTTAATGGGGTGTCGTGAGCGGCACCGGCGCCGCGCCGCCCAGGGAGCGCAGGGCGCGCAGCGCCCCGCGCAAGGACTGCACGGCGACGATCTTGAGTCCCGGCTGCGCCGCGGCGCGCGCGTCGACGTAGTTCTGTCCCGCCGGCACGAGGAAGACGCGGGCGCCGGCGCGTTGGGCGGCCACCGTCTTCTCGGCCACTCCCCCGATGGCCCCGACGTTGCCGTTGGCGTCGATGGTGCCGGTCGCGGCGACGACGAGGTGGCCAGTGAGGGAGCCGGCGCTCAGCTCGTCGATGATCGTGAGCGTCATCGCGAGCCCCGCCGAGGGACCCCCGATGTTCGCGGTGTTGATCGAGATCGTCGCCGGCAACCGGTACCGGACTCCGTCCTCGAGCGCGATGCCCAGCCACGAGCGAGCCGCGCCGCTCACGCCCGGGCAGCCCGAGGAGCCCTGGGATCTCGACGGCGGCCCGGCCGTGACCACCACGGTGCTCGGCGCCGACCACGTGATGACCCCGGTCCCCGAGATGTGGGAGCGTTCGACCCTCAGGCGCACGGCGGCCCCGGGAGCTACGTCGTGGACGTCGGCGACGAGGTCGCACGACGTGGCGACGGCGCGACCGTCCACACCGACGACCCGGTCCGCCACGCGAAGGTGCGCGCGCAGCGCGGGTGACGCCGTGCCCACGCCGTTCACGACGGCGCCGGCCGCGGCCACGCGAATGTGCCAGCCCAGGGCCCGCAGCGCCGCGACCTCCGCCGACTGCTGCGAGTCGCTCATCTCGAGGAAACCCTGCGCGGCCAACTCGTCGGTGGGAATCCCGGGGCTGATCAACTCGTCGGTCGTGACGTACTCGACGTGGGACTGGAAGTGACTGACGATCCACTGCCACTCGGTGAGCGAGGACAGGTACACGTCGGTGAGCAGGATCCGGTCGGGGTGCGCCTTCGTCGCGAGTCCCGAGATCTTCACCAGCGGCGCGACCGACGTGGCGTCCCCCGGAGTCAGCGCGTAGTAGTTGGTCCCCTCGTGCTGGAGGATCGTGATCGCGACGACGAGCACGACGGCGACGCCGAGGTACCACCTCACCCATCGGCGCCGACGAGGTGGTGGAATGGGTTCGTGTCCGGAGATGAATCCACGCTACCGGAGTCGCTTCGCGCGGCCCTGGTGCGCGCGGGCTTCGCCGACGACGCGGGATCGACGACGTTGATCACTCGCGAGATGACCTCGGACGTCGCGCGCGCGCGGGTCCTCGCGCTGCGCGCGGCGCGACGGCGCGGGCTGCTCGCGCCCTCGGACTGGCTGCGGGCGATCGGCGACCCTGACGCCACCGTGCGCCGCGAGGCCCTGACGCTCTACGCCCACCACGGGCCCGACGACCTCGACGTCGTCGCGGCGGTGATCGACTCTCTCGGCGACGCCGACGCGCTGGTGGTCGACGCGGCGGCCTTCGCCCTCGGAGAACACCAGGTCGCCGCCGCGGTGGACGCCCTGGCGCGCGTCGCGGGGGGCCACGACGACGCGCGGTGCCGCGAGGCGGCCGTCGCGGCGTTGGGATCGATCGGCGACGAGCGTGGTCGCGCGGCGGTGATCGCGGCGCTGGCGGACAAGGCACCCGTGCGTCGCCGGGCCGTCGTGGCGTTGGCCAACTTCGAGGGCCCCGACGTCGAGGCGGCGCTGGCGAGCGCCCGCGAGGACCGTGACTGGCAGGTGCGCGCGGCCGCCGACCAGCTGGGCGCCGAGGAGCTCTAGAGGTCGGCGTCGCGAAAGAGCGGGTGCAGCGAGGACATCTCTTCGAGGCAGAGCTGCAGTCCGCGGATGACGACGAGCTCGGGCTCGTCGGCCACTCGGATCTCCACCCCGGTGTTCGTCGCGATCAACTCCGCCAGGTCGCTGAGGCGCGACAGGCCACCCACCAGGGTGAGACCGCGCGCGCTGACGTCCTGGGAGAGGTCGGGTGGGGCGTCGGCCAGGGAGTCCTGGACCATCTTGACCGTCGACGCGACGACGTCGTGGAGGGCGACGTTGACGAGCTCCGCGCCCACGCTCAGGCGCACGGGCTCGCCGCTGGTCACGGTGCGCGCCACGATCTCCTCGCTGAGGCCCCGCGTGAGGCCGCGCGCCGAACCGAGATTCACCTTCAGCGCCTCGGTGATCGCCGGGGCGACGACGACGCCGTGACGCTGGCGCAACAACGCGGCGATCGCCGCGTCGAGGTCCGCCCCGCCGTGGCGGCGCGTCGATGAGGTCACGATGCCCCCCAACGAGAGCAGCGCGGCCTCCGAGGCCCCGGCTCCGAGCAGCGTGACCGCCGAGCCCACCGGGTCCTGGACGGGCAGCCCCAGTCCGATGGCCGCGGCCAGGGGCGCCTCGAGGAGGCTCACCTCGCGCGCGCCCGCCTGGATCGCGGCCTGGCGCAGGGCGCGCCGCTCGATGGGCGTGGCCAGCGAGGGCACGCTCATCAGTGCGCGCACCCGGCTGATCTTGGAGATGCCCGCCCGATCGAACAGCCCCGACAACAGCCGCGCGGTGACGTCGAAGTCCACCGTAGCCCCCTGCGACAGCGGGCGGAACGCGACGACGTGGCGCGAGGTGCGAGCGACCAGGTCGAGCGCGCCGAAGCCGAGTTCGACCACCTCGCCCGATCGAGTGTCGATGGCGACGATGGTGGGCTCGTTGAAGATGAGTCCCTCGTCGGCGGTGGCCAGCCTCGTCCAGCCGGTGCCCACGTCGAGTGCAACGTCGGTGGCCATAGGAGACGATGCTAGAGCGACCTGTTTACCTGGTCACTTGCTAACTAGCCTGGATCGTCATGGGTTGGGTCTCTCGAACATACGCGTGGCTCCCGTGGCGGCGCCTTCCGGTGCCGCCGCCGCCGGGCGAGCGGCCGTGGCTCCACCCGAGCGAACTGCCCAGTTTCGACTCCCTGGCCTCGACGCGCAAGCAACTCCGCTCCCGGATCGCCGCCGCCGTGGCGTCGCTCATGGTGGTCGCCCTCCTCGTCGGAGGCGCGGGTCTCGCCTCGGAGAGGAACCTGGCGCCACCGAACACCAACATGCGCAGCCACGTCGCGGTCGCGTGGGCGAAGCTCCCGGCGGTGGCGCGTCCGGCCGCCGCGCGCACCGTCGACCTGACCATCACGGTTCCCGGCCACGTCTCCACGGTGGCCGCGATGGTCCTGGCGCACAACCTCGCCGTGACGACGACGCCCATCCCCCACGGGGCGCTCCTCAGCGCGTCGACGGCGACGCACCAGCGCATCCCCGTCACGTGGGTGGGGCGCGACACGACGATGGGCTTCTCAATCGTGCGCCTCGGCGCGCGCGTGCCCGCGCTCACCTTCGGCCCGCTGCCCGCGACGACCGCGGTCACCGCGGTCGCCCCGATCGTGACCTCGACCCACGCGCCCGTGCGTTTCGTGTTCGCCACCACGACGCTCGGCGACCCCAACCTCACCGCCAACGGGGTCGTCAGCTACCTGGCCACGAGGCCGCACTGGAACCTGCACGGCCTGACCGACGCGATCGCGGTCAACGCCAAGGGGGTCGTGGTGGCCGTGCTCTCCGCCGACCACCTGTGGTACTCGGCGCAGTTCGTCGCGCGAGTCGCCGACATCGTGGCCACCGGCGACGGCTGCCACTCCAGCCTGGGCATCAAGGGCACGAGCGCCCAGGGCGGTGGCGTGATGGTGACCTGGGTGGGGCATCGCGGCTCGGCGTCGCGGCGCCTGCACGCGGGCGACGTCATCACGAGCGTCGCGGGTCACGCGATCGACAACTGGAACAGCCTGCTGACCGTGCTGTACCTCACGCCCGCCGGCTCGGTCGCGCCGGTCACCTACCTGCGCGGATCGACGACGCGTCACACCGAGGTCATCTTGGCCTGTGCCCTCTAGGTTGGGGACGTGACCGACAACCCCTTCGGCGGCTTCTTCGGCGACATCTTCAACCTGCTCGGCCAGCAGGGGCCGAACGCCTGGTTCGACACCGCCACCCAGCTGGCCCTGTCGATCGCGCGCGGTGCGGACGGCGATCCCAACCCCCAGCCGGTGGAGCGCCAGCGCGTCGAGGAGTGGGCACCGCTGGTCGGACGCCACGTCGACGCCCTCTTCTCGGTGGCCCGCGAGCCCCAGGTCACCGCGGTCAACCGCTCGGCGTTGGCCAGCGCCGCGCTGGCCCAGTGGCGCCCGTTGATCGAGCCGATCCTCACGCGCACCCTCGCGATGCCCGAGGATCTTGACGACGCCGAGGCGCCGGTCCTGGCGCAGATGGTGGCGGCCCTCGGACCGCTGTTCACGGGCTTCCAGATGGGTTCGGTCGCCGGGCACTTCACCGAGCGGGCCTGGTCGCTCGCGGCGCTGGCGCTGCCGCGCGACACCGAGGACCGGCTGCTCGTGGTCAACAATCTGGCCACCTTCGCCGACTCCTGGTCCCTCGGGCACGACGAGGTCTACGTCTTCGCCCTCGCCCAGGAATTTGTCGCATCACTCGTCCTCACCCAACCAGGCACGAGTGATGCACTGCGAGCCCTACTCATCGACACCGTGAACGAAGCGAACGCCGTCCAGGGCGACTTGATGGAGCGCTTGC
>DAIOGY010000087.1:0-6591 GCA_036745005.1 Acidimicrobiales bacterium
AGCTCCCAACTCGCGAATGCTCCGGGCGCGCAGACTGAGCTCGCGCGTTACTCCGATTGAGTGACGTGCGGGCGGCGCCAGAAGGACTGCCACGCCCAACCGCGCCGAAGGTCCGATAGATGTTGGCCTTTTCGCGGCGCTCTACTCGAGTGCCTGATACAGGTCGTGCGAGACGAGATCGACGATGTTGACGTCCTTGTTGCGCTCCATCAAGTCCTTCATCGCGGCGCTCTCGCCGATCGCGTCATTGACCGCGCCGTTATCCGACAGGTTCTTGAAGGTTTGAATGACGACAATGTGTCCCACATCCTTGCCGGCGACACCGGCCAGTAGGTCGATCTGCGAGACACCTTCGTCGAGGAATATCTTCTTCACGTCAGCGAACCGCTCAAGAAATTCGCTGGTCTTTCCCGTGTGCGGCTTCCACACCGTAATCTCATACGCCTTCGCCACTGATGTTCCTCTCCCTCGGTGACGCCCGATCGCGTCCGCGGAGTTCCTAGCACATGAGTCGACCCGTGGGCCACGAAATGGCACAGCCCTCATCCCAACGTGCCGTCAGCGTGCGCCCCCGGACGCTGGTTGACACCGCGCATGGGCTCACCTTGAGGCGACCGGTTCTTCGCCGGGAGCCACGCCGCGACGCCTTCACCCCCCCAATCGCCGGCGCAGCGACTAGGACGCGCTAATCAAGGGCACGACGTCCTCCGCGATCAGTCGGACGTGATCGAGATCCATCATGTCGAGGACTTGCAGGTACAGTCGCGATACTCCCAGCTCGGCGAATCGGATAATCTTGTCGGCCACCTGCGCGGGGGTTCCCGCCAAGCCGTTCTCTCTCAGCTCGGAGACGTCGCGCCCTATGTTGGACGCCCTTCGCGCGATCTCCGCCTCATCTCGACCGCAACAGACGACCTGCGCGGCCGAGCGGATGACGGAGCCGGGGTCCCGGTGACGTGCTTCGCACGCGGCGTCGACGAGGTCGTACTGAGACTTGCAGACCTCGTGCGGCGAGAAGGGAACGTTGTATTCGTCCGCGTAAGTCGCGGCGAGTCGCGGCGTGACGTTGCGGCCGTGGCCACCGACAATGATGGGCGGCCGCGGCGTCTGGATCGGCTTGGGCAGCGCCGGGCTGTGCGACAAGGAGTAGTGCGCACCGGCGAAGTCAAAGGCCGCTCCCACGTCCGTGGCCCACAGCCCCGTGACGATGGCGAGCTGCTCTTCCAACCTCTCGAAGCGCACTCGAAGTGAGGGGAAGGGAATGCCGTAGGCCGCGTGCTCCTCCTCGTACCAGCCCGCTCCGAGGCCGAGTTCGACGCGCCCACCGCTCATCGCGTCCACCTCGGCGACCGTGATGGCGAGGGGGCCCGGATGACGGAAAGTCGCCGCGGTCAGCAACGTGCCGAGGCGTATCCACCGCGTGTCGCGGGCCAGGCCGGCCAGGGTGACCCAGGCGTCGGTCGGCCCGGGGAGACCCGTCACCGCACCCATCTTGAGGTAATGGTCCGATCGGAAGAAGCCGCCGAAGCCCTCCTCCTCGGCCGCCAGGGCCAGCGCCAGTATTTCGTCGTAGGTGGCGCCCTGTTGTGGCTCGGTGAATATGCGAAGTTCCATGCGGCAACTATTCCACGTCCCAACGGCGTGACTGGAGCGCTCTCGGCCGCCGCCGCGCGCCATTCCGTCAACGACAATGGACACGCGCGCGCCGATGAGACGAACCGTGCCCTTCACGGCTCGAGCGGGCGAATTACACTGCCGCGGTGTGTCTCCTCATCTTCAGTTGGCGCGCTGACGACGAGTGCTCCTTCAGCGTCGCGGCGAATCGTGACGAGCGCTACGACCGGCCCGCGACGGCCATCACCATCCTCCAGGGACGCGGGCCACGGATCCTGGGGGGGCGCGACGAACTCGCCGGCGGCACCTGGTTGGCCGTCAACGAGCACGGCGTCGTGGCCGGCCTCACCAATCAGCCCGTGCCCGGCGGACCGGACCCGAGCAAGCGATCGCGCGGAGTGCTTCCCCTGATCGTCGCGCGCCACTCGTCCGCCGCCGCCGGCGTCGAGGAGTTCGCCCGAACTGTCCGACCCGCGGAGTACAACCAGGCGTCACTCCTGGTGGCGGACCGTGAGTCGCTGTTCTGTCTCGAGGTCCGCGCCGACGGCACTCTGGCGACTCGCGAGCTGGGACCGGGGATCCACGTCCTGGAGAACGTCCCACTGGATGTGCCCTCGACCAAGGTCGACGCCGTGCGCGACGCGATCGACACGGTCATCGCCAGTGGGCAATCGCTGTGGCCGTCGTACCGCGACCTGCTGTCGAGCCACGACGTCCCGCCCCACGGCGTTCGTCATGGCACCGGCGAGGCCGCCCGCGACCCGGCGACGCTCGCCGCGTGCGTGCACACGGTCAACTATGGGACCCGCTCGTCCACCATGATCAGGATCCCCGAGAGCGCCAACGAGCGGCCCGGGGTGTGGTTCGCCGACGGACCGCCGTGCACCACCGCGTTCGTCGACGCATCGCCGTTGTGGTCCCGCGAGGACGGGACGCCGCTCTAGGCGCCGACGCGATCAGTTGCCCGTGATGACGATCCAGCGCACGCCGAACCGGTCCTGGCACGAGCCCCAGTACCCGAAGAACTCCTGGCGCATCCCGGGCGCGGAGTCGTCCCCGATCGAGAGCGCATCGTAGAGGCGGTCGGCCTCTTCCCGGGTGTCGACCTCGAGGTTGATCGACACGTTGTTGCCCGTGCGCAGCGATCCCATCGAGGCGATGACGTCCGAGGCCATGATCACGAACCCGTTGAGGATCTCCAGCTCCGCGTGCATGACGTAGTTCTTCTCCGCCTCGGTGAGAGGCGGCACGTCGACGCCGTCGGGCACGTCAGAGAAGCGCGAGATCGGCCCGATGAGCTCGGTGCCGAAGAGCTCGGCGTAGAAGGCGAACGCCTCCTCGGCGTTTCCGGAGAAGTTGAGGTAGTTGCTGACGCGACTCATGGTTCCCTTTCGTGACGGTTGACGGACGGCCCGCGCAACCTTAGGGTCGAGGCGTGACACGCATCCACCCCTTCCTCTGGTTCGATGACGACGCCGAGCAGGCGCTGGAGCTCTACCAACGCGTCTTTGCCGACTCCGAGGTCGTCTCGGTCTCGCGGGCCCCCTTCGCCGGGCTGCCCCAGGGGCAGCTGGTGATCGCGACGCTGCGGATCGAGAACCTCGAGATCATGCTGTTCAACGGCGGGCCGCATCACTCATTCACCGAGGCCGTGTCGCTCTTCGTCAGCTGCGAGGACCAATCCGAGGTCGACCGATATTGGGAGGCCATCCTCGACGGCGGCCGCGCCGACCAGTGCGGCTGGCTCAAGGATCGCTTCGGCGTCTCGTGGCAGATCGTGCCGCGCCTGCTGGGCGAGCTCATGGGCCACTCCGACGCCGAGCGCGTGGCCCGCGTGCGCGACGCGATGATGGGGATGGTCAAGCTGGACTGCGCGGGACTGCAGGCCGCCTTTGACGGCTGAGCGTCAGATGACCGGCGAGAGCCCGCCGTCGAGGGCGACGCCGACACCGGTGATGTAGCTGGCGCGCGACGACAGCAGAAAGCTCGCCAGGTCGGCGAACTCGTCGGCCCGCCCGTAGCGACCTAGAGGAATTGGCGCCGTCTTGGCCGCCGACGCGTAGAACTCCTCGGCCGACACCCCCGAGGACGCGGCACGACGCACCCATTGTCCCGACTCGATGAGACCGATCAGGATCGCGTTGACCCGGACGCCCTGGGCTCCGACCTCGTTGGCCAGGGCCTTGGTGAGGGCCAGTCCCGCCGCTCGGGTCGCTGAGCTCGGCGTCGAGTTCGCCGGCGGCGTGCGGGCCAACGTGGCCAGGACGTTGAGCACGGACCCGCGGTTCCTCGAGAGCTCGGCCAGGGAGTGACGAGTCAGGTGCAGCGCGGCGATGACCTTGAGGTCGAAGTCGTCGCGCCATCCGTCGTCATCGGAGGCCGCGACCGCGGTGCCCGCGCTGCGACCGGCGTTGTTGACGACGCCGTCGAGGCGCTCGAAGCGCCCCAGGGTCGCGGCGAGGAACTCGTCCAGCTGCGTGGGATCGGTGACGTCGGCCTCGAAGCACAGGGCGTCGCCCCCCAGGCGCTCCTGGGTCCGTCGAAGCCGGTCGCCGTCTCGTCCGCAGACCGCCACGCGGGCCTCCTCGCGCACCAGGCGCTCGGCGAGGGCCAGACCCAGCCCGTCGGTGCCGCCGGTGATCAGGAACGCCCGTCCGCTCAGCTCGAGATCCACGTCGACATCCTAGGAATCGCGCGCGTCATGTCCTCGACGTCGGCCGGGCACGGCGCCACCGGATCACGTCGCCGACCAGCTCCCAACGCGCGGGGAACCAGGGGTCGGACAGTGCGCCGAAGACGTCCCAGCGCGCGATGAACCGTTCGATGTCCTGCACCGGGGTGAGCGCGCCGCGCGAGGAGCTCTCCGCGTGCTCGAGCCTCACGGTGGCCAGGTAGACCACGCGGCGCGAGAGACGCTGGGCCCGCAGGCACAGGTCGGTGTCGTTGTGCACGACCGCGAGCGACTCGTCCAGCCCGCCCAGCTCGTCGTAGAGCGAGCGGCTGATCATCTGACACGCCCCGGTGACGGCGCTGGCCTCGCGCGTCGCCTCGAGGTACGCGTCGGGCACGACGTAGTTGCGATCGCGGCGCAGGTGCTGGGGATAGGGCGCCACGGCGATCCCCTCGTGCTGGGCGTGCCCGGCCGGGTCGCGCAGGTGGACCCCGACGATGCCCACGTCGCGCAGCGACGCCACCCCCACCATCTGCTCGAGCCAGTCGTCTGTCGTGATCGTGACGTCGTTGTTCAAGGTGACGACGAACTCGCCCGTACTGGCCGCCACGCCGCGATTGACCACCCGGGCGTAGTTGAACGGCCCCGGCGCGGCGACCACCCGGTGGCGGGTCTCGGTGAAGAACCGCCGCGTCGCCGGCTCGACCGAGTCGTTGTCGACGATGACGACCTCGTAGGCGGGGTAGGTCGTGCGCCGTTCGATGGCCGCGAGGCACGGCCCCAGCAGGTCGAGGCGGTCGCGCGTCGGGATGACGACCGAGACCGTGGGCCACGCGCGAGGCGCCGCGACGCGCCAGCGCACCAGGCCCGGCATCACCGCGTCGGGCTCGGCCGTGCCGCCGGGGCCGCCGCGCTCGAGGGCGTCCGCCGTCACCGCAGCGAGGTCGGCGCCGCGCCGCGGGTCCTCGAGCGCCGTCTCGACGACCGTCTGGTCGAGGTGCGCGGCGACGGCGCCGGACTCGACCAGGCGGATCACCGCGTCGTGGCGGAAGGACCACCGCGCCGCGTCGCGGAATCCCCCAATGCCACGCAGGGCCGCCTTGGAGAACAGGACGACCCGCCCGGTCACGTCGTAACTGAGCAGCGCCACCCATCCGGCTCGGGCGGGGCGCGCCACGGGCCGCAACCGGCCCGCGGCGTCGCGCGCGTGCTCGTCGGCGTAGACCAGGTCGGCGGCGCTCGCCACCCCCAGCGCGGCCATCTGGGCTAGGGCGCCGTCGCCCAGGCGGTCCGACTCGTCCACGACGACCAGCCAGCCGTCGCCGACGAGGGCGCCGTTGGCCCGACGGATCGCCGACGCCGCATCCCCGTCGCCGACCGTGACCACCTCGACCTCTGAGGCGCGCGCCACACCGGTAGCGGTCGCGACGGGCTCATCACCGAAGGGAAAGGATGGCGCCGCGGCGGCAGGCGCGGCGGGGCCGCGCCAGCGTCGCCGCAGGGCGAAGGCCGGCTCCGCGAGCGCCGTCACGAGGCGGAAGGTGAGGGACCCGGGCCGCAATCGTCGTAGCACCGCCACGCGCGCGCCCTGACCGCGGGCCTCGGCGAGCGTCAGCCAGACGTCAGCGCGGTACGCCGTCCAACGCCGGCGCGCCTCGGCGCGCGACATCGCGTCGAGCGGCGCACCGGGCACCGACTCGCGCGACGCGTCGGACGACCCGCCCTCGGCCATCTACTCGATGCCCGTGTACCACGGCGAGACCCGTGGGGGGTAGGCGAGCTCGAAGAGCCGATGGCCGCGCGCCAGGTTCGGGTTGTAGTACGGGTCGTGGAGGATCTCCAGGCCCCACCGGTCCCGCATCCACAGGACCTCGCCCATGAAGCGCACGAAGTTCGCCCCCGACTGGTCGTCGCCGCGTGACACCGACTCGTGGTGGACCAGCTCGGCGCGCGGCGTGTAGGTGACGCGCTCGCCGCCCTCTTGGATCCGCAGGCACAGGTCGATGTCGTTGAAGGCCACCTCGAGGCTCTCGTCCATGCCGCCCAGGCGCTCCCAGGTCGCGCGGCGGATCGCCAGGCACGCCGCGGTGCAGGCCTGGAACTCCGAGGCCAGCGCGATCCGGCCGAAGTACCCCTTGTCGTGGCGGGACTGGAACTGGCCCACGTGGCCGGCCAGGGCGTTGGGCCCGAGCAGCACGGTCGAAGCCGGCGGGTTGCCGGGGCAGTTCGACCAGTCGGGCGGCCACGGATAGGGGCGCCAGCAGGTTTGGTTGTAGCCCCAGTGCGTGGCGTTACACGGAACGCAT
>DAIOGY010000088.1:0-6572 GCA_036745005.1 Acidimicrobiales bacterium
AACTTCGACTCGCAGTGGATCTCGACCCAGGCCAAGGACGGCATCAACGCCACCGGCGCGGGCGCCTACTTCAACGTGCTCAACCTGGGCCAGATGCTCATGTGGCACATCGTGCTGCTGCCCCTGGTGGCCGTCGCGCTGACCGCGCTGCACGTCGTGCTGGTGCGCGTCAAGGGCGTCGTGCCACCCTTTGAGGAGGCCGCCAAGGCCGAGGTCAGCGCATGAAGCGCTTCAACCCTGACCGCGACGCCCCCGAGTACAAGGGCGGCCACGCCCCCTACGACATCGTCAAGGAGGGGACCATCGCCCTGGTGGTCGTCGTCATCCTGACCGTGATCCTGGCCACCGTCTTCGGCTCGCCCGACGAGAAGCAGATCACGATCAAGACCTGGTCCAACTCGATGCCGGTCGACTTCGCGACCACCGCCATCAACGAGATGAACGGCACCACCACGACGTCGGGCTACGGCCCGCCCTACAACCACGCGTCGACCGGCCAGCAGATCGGCTTCCTGCACCTGGCCCAGTGGGTCGGCGTGCGCATCCCGCTCAACACGACCCAGGACTTCGTGGTCAAGCCCCTGGAGTCGCTGCCCGCGGCCGGACCCCTCTCGGCGAGCCTGTCCGCGTGGAACGCGGCCCCCAAGTCCCAGCGCAACGCCTGGGTCGCGGCGATTACCAAGGTGAGCGCGAAGCTGACCTTCAGCGCCGGACACGTCGTGGTGCCGTCCGCGAGCGACGGACCGTTGCCCGTCATGATCGACTCGCTCACGGCGATGGCGCGCTCGGGCGCGCTGGACCAGGCGCTGGTGACCGGCCACGGCTTTTACACGACCGACTACACCAAGGTGCTGCTGTTCCTGAGCGACGGCAGCTACCTGGCCAACCTCGCCGACCACCAGCACCTGACCGGTACTCAGTGGGGCATGATGAACGAGACCGGCCAGTACCCGGGCCAGGCCTGGCTGTGGCTGTACACGTTCTGGTACCAGGTCCCGCCCTACTCATCGAGCTGGAGCGCCAACGCCGACGCCATGGTCTGGGCCACCATGATGGTGCTCTCGGTCGGGCTCTTGCTGGTGCCCTTCATCCCGGGGCTGCGCACCATCCCGCGCAAGGTGAAGATCTACCGACTCATCTGGCGCGAGCACTACCAGGAGCAGTAGCCGCACCACGGCCGCGCCGCCTCGGGTCCGGCCCCGACGCGCCCGCCGCTACGGTGGGCCACAGTCCAGACACGAGGTCGACCATGACGACGATGCCCGCCGCGTTCATCGGACACGGCAGCCCGATGAACGCGCTCGAGACCAACCGCTACACCGAGGCCTGGGCCGCCTACGGACGCGGCCTGGAGCGCCCGAGCGCGATCCTGGCGATCTCGGCGCACTGGTTCGTCAACGCCACGGCGGTCACCTCGGGCCAGAACCCCCGAGTCATCCACGACTTCTACGGGTTCCCGCGCCCGCTCTTCGACTTCACCTACCCGGCCCCCGGCTCGCCCGAGCTGGCCCGGCGCGTCGCCGAGGTCGTCGACCCGGTGTGGGTCGGCCTCGACGAGGACTCCTGGGGCATCGACCACGGGACCTGGTCGGTGCTGGCGCACATGTTCCCGAAGGCCGACGTCCCGGTCGTCCAGCTCTCGATCGACGCGGCCAAGCCCGTCGAGTACCACGTCGACCTCGGCCGGCGCCTCGCACCCCTGCGCGACGAGGGGGTGCTCATCCTGGCCAGCGGCAACGTCGTGCACAACCTGCGCGCGATGGCCTGGGACCACCCCGACCTCGCCTTCGACTGGGCGCAGCGCTTCGACGACGACGCGCGCGACCTGGTGACCGACAAGCCCGGGCGCTTCAGCGAGCTCGAGGAGCACGACGACTTCGCCCGCGCCGCGCCCACGCCCGACCACTTCCTGCCCCTGGCCTACGTCGCGGGGCTGGCCGACGCGCAGGGGGCCGCACTCGACGTCATCCTCACCGGCTGCGCCATGGGCTCGGTGTCCATGACCGCCTACCACCTGCCCGCCTCGCCGTCCGCGTGACCTCAACGCCGGAGCGTCGCCGCGCACCGAACTCGTGGCGCGCTACCTCGTAGTCGGCGCCGGGGCCATTGGCGCCGGCGTCGCCGACCTGCTCAGCGCGCGCGGCGACGCGGTCGCGCTGGTCTCACGCCGCGGCCGCGACCTCGAGCTGCCCGGCGTCACCGCGGTCGGCGCCGACGCCGGCGACGCCGCGCGCATGGCCGAGCTGGCCCGGGGGGCCGCGGCGGTCGTGAACTGCGCCAATCCGGAGTACCACCGGTGGCCCGCCGACTGGCCACCGATCGCCGCGGCGCTGCTGCACGCGGCCGAGGCGAGCGGAGCCGTGCTGGTGACGACGTCGAACCTCTACGCCTACGGGCGGCCCGCCGGCCCCATGTCGCCCGAGGACGCGCTCGCGGCCGACTACCCGAAGGCACGGGTGCGCGCGCGGATGTGGCGTGACGCCCTCGACGCGCACCGCGCGGGCCGGCTGCGCGCGACCGAGGTCCGGGCCTCCGACTACCTCGGCCCCGGGGCCCAGAGCTTCATCGACGAGCGCGTCCTGCCCCGACTGCTGGCGGGCCGCAGCTGTTCGGTGATCGGACGCCTCGACGCCGCGCACAGTTGGACCTACACGCGCGACGTCGCGCGCACGCTGGTGTCGGCGGCCGACCACCCGGTCGCGTGGGGCCGGGCGTGGCACGCCCCGACCAATCCTCCGCGCTCCCAGGGCGAGCTCGTCGCCGACCTGGCGGACGCGGCGGGGGTCGCTCGGCCGCGCGTCACGCGGATCCCCACGGCCGCGCTGGTGTTGATCGGCCTGGTCAACCCGACGGTGCGCGAGTTGCGCGACACCCTCTACCAGTTCCAGTTCCCGTTCGTCATCGACGACGCCGCCACGCGCGCCGAACTCGATCTCACGCCGACGCCCTGGCCCGACGTGCTGGCCGCGACGGTGGCCGCGGCGCGGGCTGCCTGAGTCCTAGTCGTTGGTCCAAAGTGCCATCGCGTCGACGAAGGGCTGTAGGCCCATCGGGCCGATGCCCAGCGCCTGCGCGTGGAACTCCTTCAGGCCGAATCGCTCTCCCAGCCGGGCCCTCGCGTCGTCGCGCACGCTGATCCACGTGCGCTCGCCGAGCTTGTAGGTGATGGCCTGGGCCGGCATGCCCAGGTAGCGGTCGACCTCGGAGACCGCGTAGTCGTGGTGCTCGATCGCCCAGCGCTCCAGGACCTTGACGGCGCGCTCGTGCGTCCAAAACTGGCCCGCCGAGCCGCTCTCGCCCACCGCGTCGTCGAGTCCCTCGGGGATCCGATAGCCCAGGTGCAGCCCGAGGTCGACGACGACGCGCGCGGCGCGCAACGCCTGACCCTCGAGGTAGCCGAACTCCTCGGCGGGGCTGAACGCGCCGAGTTCGTCCATGAAGCGCTCGGCGTAGAGGGCCCACCCTTCGCCCACCCCGCTCGTCCAGGCCATCTTGCGCTGGAACCGGGAGAGCTCGTCGAGCTTGAGCACGATCGTGGCGTCCTGGAGGTGGTGGCCCGGCACCGACTCGTGGTACCAGGTGGACGCGATGCGCCACCACGAGAACCGCGTGTCGCCGAGGGTGGGGAACCACGTCGTACCCGGGCGTGACAGGTCCTCGCTCGGCCCGATGTAGTACGCGGCGGCGGCCGAACCCTCCGGGGCGATGCACGCGTCGCAACGCTGGACCCGCGGGTCGATGTCGAAGTGAACGCCGTTGAGCGACGTGACGGCCTCCTCGATGAAGCGCTGGAGTCGCTCCAGCAGCGCCGCCTCGCCCTCGATCGCACCGGCGTCGTCGCCGTCGAGGGCCGCGGCCACGGCCACCAGGGACCCCGCCCCTGGGGCCAGGCGCTCGCCCAACGTGACCATGCGGTCATGGATGCGACGCAGTTCCGCCACGCCCCACCCGTAGAGCTCATCGAAGTCGACGTCCATGCCGCTGAAGTACGAGGACCACAGCGCGTAGCGCGTCGGCCCCGCGGCGTCGCCGTCGCGGGCGCGCGGCACGTACTCATCACGCAACCACTCCGCCGTCTCCGCCAGGGCGTCCTGGGCGACGTCCGCGGCGCCGGCCAGACCCGACGAGTCGACATCGACCCCGCAGCTGGCCGCCACGCGTCGCGCGAACGCGAGGTAGGAGCCGTCGGCGTGGGTCCTCGCTTGGTGGGCGATGCCCAGCGCGTGGCGGCGCGGCGCGACGTGGCCCGCGTCGGCGGCCTCGTCGAGCCCCTCGCGCCACGACGCCATGGCCGTGTCGACGGCGTCGAGGCGGCGCCGGATCGTCTGGGCGTCCTCGGGCGTGTCGGCCGCCATGAGCTCGAAGACCTGGCGAATGTTGCCGACCGGCGAGTTGATGACCGAGATGGTCGTCAGCGGCTCGAAGCGCTCCTCGAGACCTCGGCGCGCGTGGAGTCGCTCCACCATCACCGAGTGCGCGACTCGGTCGATGCCGTCGCTCAGGGCCAGTGTGTCGAGCCGCGCCAGGGCCTCGCGGGTGGCGTCGAGGCTCTCGCGAGCCCCGTCCATGGAGAGGTCGGGCAAGCGATCGTCGTATCCCGGCACGCCGATGTAGGTGGCGAAGAGAGGGTCGCGCACGGCCTCGTCGTGCACGTAGCGGTCCGCGAACGCGAACATCTCGGATCGATGCGACTGATCACTCACGTGACTCCCCTTTGGGTCCCTCGGGAGTCTACGTTTGCCGCACTCCGTGAGCCAGGACGGAGTCCGGGCTGGTTCGGTGAGGTCGGTCACCTACCGGTGCCGGGGGCGAACCGAGACGCGCCGGCACGACGCCGAGAACGCGTCGCCGCCGAGAACGCTCAGCATCACGGGTGGTAAGACGGAAGGAAACGGGAGGGGCGGTGGCAGGGGCAGCAGCGCGGCGCCGTCTCCTCGTCGCGCTCTTCGTCGCGCTCACCGCTGGGGCCGCCGGGACGGCGGACAACGCCCTCGCGTCGCCGAGCTTCACCGATAGCCCGATCTGCATCATCAGCTCCGCCGCAGTGCAATCGGCGTCGAGCCAGTTCGTCGTCGAGGCCGACCGCGTGCTTCCCAGCACGGGATCGATGTCGACGCTGGTCAGCCGCCAGACGATGAACGAGCTCCTCTCGGTCCTCGACACCGGTGAGGTGCTGCGGCCTCTCGTGACCTCACTGCGCGCCTACGCGGCCAACGCCACCGTGCGTGCCGACCTGTCAAAGGTCGTGGCCGACGTCCAGGACGCCGTGGCCGCGAGTCGAACGCTTCACGCGGACGTCGCGACGTGGGCGAGCAGCGGTGCTTCCCTCGCGCCGAGCGACGACAGGCTCGCGCGCACCTTGGCGGCCGCCATCTCCCGGTCGGCCGACGCGACCAGCACTCCCTTCGGCGCCGCGTGGCTCACGGCGTACGACGCGTCCACCGGCGATCCGCACCCCACGTGCCGGACCCGGGGCTACGCAACGGTGGGTCCCGCGAACGTGGCGGGCCTCGTGGCCACCGCCGTCCGGCTCCAGATGATCGACGCCCTCAACGGCAACGCCTTCTTCACCAACCACGTGACCTGGCTCGAGGTCTACCTCGTCGCGGGCCCGCAGAACTGGTCCCGGCTGACCTCGATCACGACCGCCGCCGGACACACGTACCCGAGAGGGAAGGGAAAGATCCCGTCCTTCGGCCCGGTCGGCGACGAGGCTTCGCTGGGGGCGGCCACGTTATCCGTGGACTCGCTGGGCCATTGGTACTGCGAGCGCCTCATCTTCCACGGCACAGCAGCACCCACGATCGACGCCTGCTGAACGGGTGGCTCTAACGGTGCGGCGATGAGGGTGATCGGGCGTGACACCGGCACGGTCGATAACAATGAAGAACATGGCCGGTTCTGACGATGTGGATCACGCGACCGATCAGTGGAACTCGACGGCTGCGCTCCTCGCGGCGGCCCCCGCGCCCGCTGGTCGTGAGGCGGCGTGGGACCGGGCGCTGTCGTTCCTCGAGGCCGGTCACCGTGGCGGCGCCCATCTGGTGGCCAGCGTGCTCGTCGTCGACGCTGGTGGGTTGGTGCTGCTCGCCCGTCACCGCCGCTACGGGCAGTGGGGACCGCTCGGTGGGCACCTCGACTCCGGCGACGCCAGCCTCGGCGCTGGCGCTGCTCGTGAGCTCTTCGAGGAGGCGGGCCTGGTGGCGCACGTCCACCCGGCACCCATCGACGTTCGTCTCTCGTCCTACCCGTGTCGAACCGTCGCCGAGCCGGTGCTCCATCTCGACGTGCAGTTCGTCGCGTTTGCCTCGGCGCGTGCTCCGGCCCTCGTCGCCAGCGATGAGCTGACGGGGCTCGAGTGGTTTGGCGCCCGCGATCGGCCATCCATGACACCGGCCGCCGCGGAGCTGGTCGATCTCGCTGGTGCGGCCGCTGCCTCGCGCCGCTGACCGCCCACCGCAAGAGAAGCCGGGTGGCTCCCTTCCGTAGGTGACAGGGGGCTCATCTCCGTGCGTCCTGTGAAGTCTCATGACGCGTGTCTCAGATTGGCCTCGGGACCTATGCGACACTTT
>DAIOGY010000089.1:0-6555 GCA_036745005.1 Acidimicrobiales bacterium
CCAAGGGTCAGCGCGAGGGCAACTCCGCCTCGTGCGACGTACTTTCCTGTGCTGGTTCGAAACATGAAACGCCTTCCTTTCCAAGGAGAGTCCTCAGACCCCTCCATCGTCGTCCACCAACCTGTGCGTCGTCTGTGGCGGGGCTCAAAAGCCACTGAATACTGGCGCAACTTCCCCACAATCGGTTCCACATCGCGAGGCCCCGGTAGGGCATACTGTCCGCGTACGAACGAGGCCACTGCGGGTCGGCACGAGGGCTGAGAGGACCGGGGGGACCAGAACGTGGCATCGATAGTTCAATCGCACGACGGATCGATCGAGGACGAGCCGTTCCACGTCGAGCAGCACGGCATCGACTTCATCCCCGAGAGCGAGCGCTGGGCGACGGCGCGCAACATCGGGGCGCTGTGGGCCGGGACGTCGATCAACGTCGAGTACTTCATCTACGGCGCGCTGCTCATGGGGTTCGGATTCAGCTTCTACACCGCGCTCTCCATCATCGTGCTGGGCAACCTCTCGTACTTCTTGCTGGGACTCGCCTCGCTGCAGGGACCCGAGACCGGCACGACGGCGTTCGCGATCTCGCGCGCCGCGTTCGGGACGCGAGGCTCGCGCATCGTCAGCTTCTTCAACTGGGTCACCCAGCTGGGCTTCGAGACCGAGGGCCTGATCCTGATCGTGGGCGCGGCGATCGTGCTGTGCCAGATGGCCGGCCTGCACGTGTCGTCGGGGGTGAAGATACTCTTCGTCGTCCTGGCCGCCGCGATCCAGGCCGTGATGCCGTACCTGGGCCACGCCACCATGGTGAAGGTCCTGCGCGCCCTCATCATCCCCTTCGCCGCGATCTACGTCATCCTGGCCATCTATGACGTGCGCCACGGCGCCGCGAGCTTCAAGGGCTTCGGGGGCGGCTGGGAGCTCTACACCGCCGGACTCGCCTTCACCATCGCCCTGTCGGGACTCGGGTGGACCGAGTGCGGCAACGACTACACCCGCTACCTGCCGCGCAACGCCAGCAAGGGCTCGATCGTCGGCTGGATGTTCGTGGCCACGGCGATTCCCGAGATCCTCATCATGACCCTTGGTGCGGCGACCTTCACCTTCTTGTCGTCCAGCGCCGAGGTGGGCCGCTGGAACGGCGCCAACCCCTTCGAGGCCATGCACGTCCAGCACGTCCTGCCCAGTTGGATGGTCGTCATCTTCCTGGTCTTCGCCATCGTGCAGCTCTTCGGCATCAACTCGCTGGACCTGTACTCGTCCGGCGTGTCGCTCCAGGCGCTCGGGCTGCGGCTCAAGCGCTACCAGGCCGTCGTCTTGGACAGCTTCATCGCCTGCGGCCTGACGCTCTGGGCGGAGTTCCAGTCGACCTTCTCGCTCTACATGAAGGAGTTCGTCGGTGTGATCATCGTCTGGATCGCGCCGTGGTTCGGCATCTTGATCATGGACTGGCTGCTGCGTCGATTCCGCTACAACGCGGCCGAGCTGCAGCGCACCGACCGTGACGGGCTCTACTTCACGGGCTCGTCGGGGATCAACTGGAACGGCCTCGTGGCCTTCGTCGTCGGCCTGGTGTGCGCGACCACCGCGTTCTCCAAGGCGCCGCCACCGGTCAACTTCCCCTTCCACTGGATGACGCCGATCTCCAACCACTACGGGGCGGCCTGCGCCGGCAAGCTGGTCAAGGGGGCGTGCACGGCGGGTTGGTACGGCGGTGCGGACTTCTCGTGCTTCGCCGGCATCATCATCGCCGCCGTCGTCTACCTCGTGCTCGAAAGGGCGACCGGCCGCGTCGCGCGCCAGGTCGAGCGCCAGCGCGAACTCGAGCCGTCGATCTAGGCGCTAGGCCGCGACCCAGCGGCGCAACTCGTCGGCGCCGTCGCCGGAGAGCTCGTCGAGACGCGCGCGTCGGCGCACGAGCACCAGGCCCAGCGTCGACGCCGGTGCGCGCACCTCGGGGCCGGCGCCGCTCGACCACGCCACGTCCGTCGCGATGAGCGCCAGCGACGGCAGTTCGCGACCGACGAAGCCGCGCCGCGCCTTGGCCGACGTCAAGAAGTCGAGGATCGTCGGCCACTCCTCCAGCGCTCCTGGAGCGCCGAGCCCCAGGGGGACACACATGTCCAGGGCGTGCAGGTAGCTGTCGGCCAGCGGGGCCCGCCAGTCCAGGCCGGGCGGGGTGAAGTGGCTATCGGCGTTGGCGCGCAACAGCTCGATCAGCTCGGGCCACGACGACTCGGCGACCCGGTTGGTCAGGGTCACGTTGGCCCGGTTGAAGTCGCCCTTCGCGCGGACCATCTCGGCGACGACGCGGCGCAGGGGCACCGTGATGGGCATCACCAGGTGCGCCAGCACCCCGTGGACTGTCCACGCGTCGCACAGGCTCGGGGTCGCCTGCTGGGACCGCGTCAGGCCCTCGCACAGGTCCGCCACGGCCCGGCGCTGGGCGCCGACGGCCTCGAAGTGGTCCACGGTCCACTGTAGGACGGGGGTCGCGGCGCCCCTCGCGCTAGCCGGCCCAGTCCTCGACGAGCCCGCCGGACCCGTCGGGGCGAAAGACCGGGATCGTGCCCAGGGCGTGAACCAGGGCCGCGTCCTCGCCGAGTGACGAGCGCCACAGCGACGCCTCCGTGACCAGGGTTCCGATGACCACGACGTTCGCTCCGACGCCGCGCAGCAGACGGAGCGCGGCCCCGGTCGAGGCGCCGGTCGAGATGACGTCGTCGACGATGGCGACGCGCCGGCCCGCGACGTCCCCGACCCGGGCCCGGTCCAAGAGCAGGCGCTGGGGCGCGTCAGTCGTGATCGAGTGCACCGGCACGCTGATCGCGTCGGCCAGGTGGATCTTGGGTGTCTTGTGCAGAATCGCGTACTGGTCGAGCCCGAGGTAGCGCGTGACCTCGACGCACAGCGGTATTCCCATCGTCGCCACCGTCGTCACGATGTCGACGTCGTAGGGGCGGATCACGTCGGCCAGTTCGCGGCCGGCCCGCTCGATGAAGGCCACTCCCATGTCCACCGTGATCAGCAGCGCCAGCGACAGCTCGGCACTCAACGCCACGACCGGCAGTTCCACGTGCTGGGTTCCGACGTCCGCCGGGTACCTGCGGTCAGCCACGGTGGTGGAGCATACTGAGTTCGTGCCACCGCCCTGGACGCCCCTCGACGTGGCCACGGCACGCTTGATGCTGGTCACGGCGTACGACGAGGCCCTCATCGGACTGCGCGAAGGGGGCATCCCCATCGGCGCGGCGCTGTACCAGCGCGACGGGACGCTGCTCGGGCGCGGGCACAACCGGCGAGTCCAGGAGGACGACGCGTCGGTGCACGCCGAGACCGACGCGTTCCGCAAGGCCGGTCGTCGCCGTGACTACCCCGACTGCGTCCTGGTGAGCACCCTGTCGCCGTGCTGGTACTGCTCAGGCCTCGTGCGCCAGTTCAACATCGGCGCGGTCGTGATCGGCGAGGCGGAGAACTTCCACGGCGGTCACGACTGGCTGGGCGAGCTGGGAACCGAGATCGTCGTGCTCGACGACCCGGCGTGCACGACCCTGCTCGGCGACTTCATCCGCGACCACGCCGAGCTGTGGAACGAGGACATCGGGCTGTAGCTAGTGCGCGGGCGGCCCGAACAGGCGGTCGCCGGCGTCGCCCAGGCCGGGCGTGATGTAGCCGACGTCGTTGAGCTCCTCGTCGAGCGCCGCCGCCACGATCGTGACCCCGGGATGGCGCGAGGTGACGAGGTCCACTCCCGGTCGCGCGGCGATCAGACAGAGCACGGTGGCGTCGGTGGCGCCCCGGGACTCGAGCATCGTGAGCACGCAGTCGAGCGACCCCCCAGTGGCGAGCATCGGGTCGCACACGACGACGTGGGCGCCCTCGAGGCGATCGGGCAGTCCGTCGAGGTAGACGTCGGGCAGCAGCGTCGTCTCGTTGCGCCGCAGTCCGACCAGGCAGACCCGATGGTGGGGCAGGACCTCCTGGACCGACGGGCTCATCCCCAGACCAGCGCGCAGCACCGGGACGATGACGTATTCGGTGTCGATGCGCACCGCGGGCGCGTTCTTGGTCACGGGGGTGTCGACCGTCGTCGCCACGACCGGCGTGGTGCGGAACGCCTCGTAGGCGACGAAGCGAGAGATCTCGCCGGCGAGGCGCAGGAAGTCGGCGTTGGACGTCGTGACGTCGCGCAACTGGCGCACCTTGTCGGCGACGAGGGGATGGTTCACGACGACGGGATTCGCCACGAGGTCACACTACGCCGCGTCCGCTCCGCAGCCGAGAGCCAGGGCACGACTATTACGATTGATCAGTGGCTCGACTCTCCTCCCCGGCGCTGACCGAGGAGGAGGTCAGACAGTCCAATCCCCTGGGGGGAGTGCGCTCGACCTACACCGGACCGCGCGCGCGCATCTCGCGCGACCGGACCCTGGCGTGGTGGCGGCGAATGCTGCCGGTGATCACCTCGCACAAGGCGTCGTTCGCCACGGCCATCGGCCTGTCATTCGTCAGCCTCATCTTCCAGACGCTGATCCCCAACATGCTCAACGGCGCGATCAACCACGCCCTGATCCACCGTGTCACCTCGCTGCACACCGACGTCATCGAGATCATCGTGGTCGGGCTGGCCGCCGGCGTGACCGGGCTCGTGTCGCGCCAGAGCCTCTTCGCGACCGCCTACAACCTCGAGGCCGACCTGCGCTCGCTCATCTACGAGCACCTGACGTGGCTGTCGTTCAGCTTCTACGACCGTGTCCAGTCGGGCCAGTTGATCAGCCGCGCCAACAGCGACATCCGCAGCGTCCAGATGTACTCGGTCTTCGCCCCGCTCATCGTCGTCCAGGCCTGCATCGGCGTCGTCGCCTTCGTCTTCATGCTCAACATCGACGTCCCCTTGGCGCTGATCGCCATGGTCGTCATGCCGATCCTCTACGTGGTCGGCCTCAAGATGCGACGCGTCATGTTCCCGATCTCGTGGATCACCCAGGCCCGCCTCGCCGAGGTCGCGACCGTCGTCGACGAGAACGTCAACGGCGTGCGCGTGGTCAAGGCCTTCGCCCAGGAGGAGGCCGAGGTCAACCGCCTCGCCGACGCCGCCGAGGGCGTCGCCTGGGCGTACATCAAGGACGCCCAGATCCGCGCCCAGTGGTCACCGTGGGTCCAGAACCTACCGCAGCTGGGCCTGTCCCTCGTGCTGTTCTTCGGCGGGTGGATGGTGCTCCAGGGCCACCTCGGCGTCGGGGCGATCCTGGCCTTCAACGCCTACCTGCTGATGATGCAGGCGCCGTTCATGATGCTGGGACAGCTGGTGATGATGGGCCAGCGCGCCAAGGCCAGCGCCGAGCGCATCTTCGAGATCCTCGACGAGAGCCCCGAGGTCGTCGAGCGCCCCGGCGCCTACGACCTGGTCGAGCCGCGCGGGTCGATCGACTTTCGCCACGTGGGGTTCACCTACGCCAACGGGGCGCGGATCCTCGAGGACTTCGACGTCCACTTGGACGCCGGCGAGACCGTGGCGATCGTCGGGCGCACCGGCTCGGGCAAGTCCACCGTGGCCCGGTTGCTGACGCGCTTCTACGACGTGAGCGAGGGGGCCGTGGCCATCGACGGCCACGACGTGCGCGACCTGACGCTGTCGTCGCTGCGGGCCAACGTCGGCGTCGTGACCGACGAGCCCTTCCTCTTCTCGGTCTCGATCCGCGACAACATCGCCTACGGACGCCCCAATGCGCCCGACGCCGAGGTGGAGGCCGCCGCGCGCGCGGCCCGGGCCCACGACTTCATCACGGAGCTGCCCGAGGGGTACGAGACGGTCGTCGGCGAGCGGGGCTACACCCTGTCGGGCGGCCAGCGCCAGCGCGTGGCCATCGCGCGCACGCTGCTCGTCAACCCGCCCGTGCTCATCCTGGACGACGCCACGAGCTCGGTCGACGTCCACGTCGAGACCGAGATCTACGCCGCGCTGCGAGAGCTGCTGGTCGACCGCACCACGCTCGTGATCGCGCACCGCGTCTCGACCATCGCCCTCGCCCAGCGGATCATCCTGCTCGACGAGGGCCGGGTCGCGGCCACCGGCACGCACGCGCACCTGCTCGCCACGTCGCCGCTGTACGCCACGATCCTGGCCCAGACCACCCGAGACGAGGACTGATGGCGTGGGGCGGCGGGTGGGGCGGCGGCGGGACGTGGGGCGGCGGGGTCACGGCCACGGCGGCCAGCGGCCTGCCCTTCGGCGGCATCCCCGGCGAGTTGATGGCCGAGGCCACCAAGATCCTGGCCACCGAGCCGGCGCGCGAACCCTCGGACCTCGCCTTCACGCAGCGCCCGAGCGCCCGAGAACGCCGTCGCCTGACCCTGGGCCGCCTCGTCGGGGCCTACCCGGGCAAACTCGTCACCGGGTCCGTGCTGGTCATCGCGCTCAGCCTCGTCCTGCAGTCCGGGCCCAAGCTGACCGAGTACGCGATCAACAACGGCATGGTGGCCGGTCACCGCTCCCTGCGCGTGATCGCCGTGTGCAGCGGCCTCTATCTGGTGCTGGCGCTCGCCAGCGTGTACCTG
>DAIOGY010000090.1:0-6482 GCA_036745005.1 Acidimicrobiales bacterium
CGCAGTGAATGCAGCGCAGGTAGTTGATCTCGTAGACGTAGCCGTAGCGCTCGCCCGGGCTCACCGGGTGGTCCGGCGGATTGTCCAGGCCCCGCACGAAGATGCAGTCGACCGGGCAGACCCCGGCGCACAGCTCGCAGCCGATGCACTTCTCCATGCCGTCCTCGTAGCGGTTGAGGACGTGGCGCCCGTGCTGGCGCGGCTGCTTGGGCCGCTTGACCGCCGGGTAGCTGTTCGTGACGGTGGGGCGCACCAGGTGGCGCAGCGTGAGCTTGAGCCCGCCGAAGAAGTCAAGCGACCGGGCCATCAGCGCTCCTCCTCGTCGGTGCGCGAGCGCAGGACTTCGCCGGGCAGCGGGCGCTCGCCCACCGTCGGCAGTACGGCGTGGGCGCCGCGCTCGCGGCCCTGGCCGAGCTCGAAGGCCCGGCTCAGCACGGTCCAGGCGAGGAGCACGACGGCCGCCATCGCGAAGCCCCAGGCCCGGTTGATGAGGAAACCGGCCACCACGATCATCCAGCCCAGCGAGAGCGGGATGAGCCGCTTCCAGCCGAGGTCCATCAGCTGGTCGTAGCGGAAGCGCGGCAGCGACGCGCGGAACCACACGTAACAGAACGCGAAGGCGACCGTCTTGACGAGGAACCAGGCGATGGGAAACACCCAGCGCAGGTGCGACACCGGGGGCACCCAGCCGGCGGGGCCGCCGAAGAAGAGCGTCACGATCACGGCGGACATGGTGATGGTGTTCATGTACTCGGCCAGGAAGAAGATCGCGAAGCGGAAGGACGAGTACTCGGTGTGGAACCCTCCGACCAGCTCGCTCTCGGCCTCGACCACGTCGAAGGGCGGCCGGTTGAGCTCGGCGGTGATGGCGATGATGAAGACGACGAAGGGGATGACGCCCAGGCGCAGCACGTTCCAGTGCCACACCCCCTGGGCCTGGGCCGCGACGATGTCGTGGGTGGACAGCGACCCGGTCGCCAGCACAATGGTCACGACGGTCAAACCGAGGGCGGCCTCGTAGCTGATCATTTGGGCGCTCGCGCGCACCGAGGAGAGCAGCGGGTACTTCGAGCCGGAGGACCATCCCGCGAGCATCACGCCGTACACCGAGATCCCCGACATGGCGAGCATGATCAGGATGCCCATGGGCGGGTTGGCCGCCTGGAGCTCGACCGTGTGCCCGGCGATCCTCATCGTTCCGCCGAGGGGCACGATGGCGAAGGTGATGAACGCGGGGATGACGACCAGGTACGGCGCCAGCTTGAAGACCGTGCGGTCGGCCTCGGCGGGCACCAGGTCCTCCTTGAAGATCAACTTGATGCCGTCGGCCAGCGTCTGGAGCAGTCCGAAGGGCCCCCAGCGCTGAGGGCCGATGCGGCTCTGCATGTCCGAGATCGCCTTGCGCTCGAACCAGATCATCAAGATGACCGCGTTGAGCAGCACCGCGAAGGCCACGACGAGGCGAACCACCAGGATCACCCACACCGCCAGGTTCAGCCCGTGGGCGTACAGCGGATCGACGCTGGCCCAGCTCATCGCGCCTCCAGGGAGATCTCGGTGGTGGGCGCCCGGGAACTCAACCAGGTGGCCACCACGTCCTCGCCGTCGGGGCCGAGTGAACCGAAGGCCACCTCGACCACCCCGCGGGCGACCGCGTCGTCGAGGACCACCGGGAGACGTGATTCGCCGCGCGGGCCTACGACGACCACCTGGTCGCCGCTCGTCACGCCGAGGCGGTCCAGGTCGAGGTGGTTAAGCCCCAGCGTCGTCGGCGCGGCCAAAGGGGCCAACGCCGGCGAGCCGCGCATCGCCACCCCGTGGTCGTAGAGGCGCCGGCTGAGATACAGGCGCCACGCGTAGGCGTCGGCGTGGGGCACGTCGACGCCACGGCCCGCCGCGACCTCGCCGAGGGTCGCGCGCGCCGCCGGGTGGTGCGCCGCGGCGCTCTCGACCGTGATCGCTCCGGCCCGCGCCGACAGGCCCGAGTTCTCGATCGAGCGGATGCCCGGGAAGGCCATCGGGTCCAGGGCCCGGCGCGGCGCCGGCGCGGCGCGGTCCACGACGACGCCCTCGCCGTCGCCGGCCAGGACCGACAGCGCCGGATACCCGGTCGTCTCTTCGATCGCGCGCGCGGCGTCGACGACCGACGCGATCCCGAGCGTCTGTCCGCACTCCTCGGCGAGCTCGGCGGCGATGGCCACGTCGCTCCACGCCGAACCCGGCGCGACCAGCTTGGCGTTGAGCGCGCTGATTCGACCCTCGATGTTGGTCACGGTCCCGGCGCGCTCGTGCGCGACGGCCGCCGGCAGCACGACGTCGGCGTGGGCCAGCGTGGCCCCGCCGTGGCCGGTGACACAGACCACGCGCGCCCGGGCCAGCGCCGCGCTCGCGCGCTCGACGTCAGCCACGTTGCCCAGCAGGCCGCCCCCGAGCAGCAACACGGCCCGCTGCTCGCCCGCGGCGAGCGCGTCGAGCTGGGAGCTCGTGTCGCGCCCGGACACACCGTGAACGCCGCGGCCCGGGGCGAGCCCCGGCGCCAGTCCCATGTCGAGGGCGCCGCGCACGTTCGACCGGCGCAGCGCGGGCAGGAAGGTCGCCGCCGGATAGCGCTCGGCCAGCGTGCGCACCGCGCACTCCATGACCGCCGCGGCCTCGCTCACGTTGGGACGGCCCACGACGAAGACCACCCCGTCGCCGGTGTCGCCCAACAGCGCGCGCGCCTCGGCGAGCGCGGTGTCGCTCGCCGCGAGGTCGTGCACGACCTGCGCCGTCGCCAGGGCCTGGGCCACGCGGTGCGACTCACCCGGGCGCGTCGCCAGCGAGACCGTCGCCAGCGCGCGCAGGGCGCTCGCGCCGAAGGAGAACTCCACCAGGGCGCCGCGGCCCTTGATCACTCCCTCGCGCAGGCGCAGGAAGAGGATCGGCAGCTCCTCGCGCAGGTCGCCGGTCAGAGTGACGACGACGCGGGCGCGCGCGGCCTCGTCGATCGTGGCGCCGGGCAGGCACTGGACCAGCGCGGCGTCGAGTCCGTCGTCGTACTGGGCGTCGAGGTGCTCGACACCGAGGACGCCGCGCACGAAGCGCTGCCACGCGAACGCCCCTTCGTTGGTCAGGGCGGCGCCGCCGATGGCGCCCACGCCGTCGGGGTCGATGGCGCCCTCGCGCAGGATCTCGGCGGCCGCGCGCAGTGCCTCGCCCCACGAGACGACCTCGAGGCGGCCCTCGCGGCGCACCATCGGCTCGGTGATGCGCGTCGCCGCGTCCAGCGGATCGACCGCGTCGGGATTGGCGTCCACCGAGTCGAGCGTGAAGCGGCCCTTGTCGCACAGCCACCCGTGGTTCACCGGGTCCGAGTCGAGCCCCAGCACGCGCGTCAGCCGGTTCGACGAGGACTGGACGGCGACGCGACAGTGCAGCGCGCACGTCGTGCACGAGCTCTCGACCTGGTCGAGGTCCCACGGGCGCGCGCTGAAGCGGTACGGCGTCGCGGTGAGCGCCCCCACCGGGCAGATCTGGACCGTGTTGCCTGAGAAGACCGAGTCGAAGGGCTGGGTGGGTGACGCGGCCACCTCGAGCATCTCGCCGCGCCCGGCGAAGTCGATCTGGGCGTCGCCGGCCACCTCGGCGGCGAAGCGGGTGCAGCGCGAGCACTGGATGCACCGCTCGCGGTCGAGCAGGACGAGCTCGCCGATGGCCACCGGCTTGACGAAGTGGCGCTTCTCCTCGACGAACCGGGTCTCGCCCGAGCCGTGGGTCAGCGTCTGGTCCTGCAGGGGGCACTCGCCGCCCTTGTCGCAGACCGGACAGTCCAGGGGGTGGTTGGCGAGCAGGAACTCGAGCACGCCGTCCTGGGCCTTCTTCACCTTCTCGGACTGGGTGACGACGGTCATGTTGTCGGCGACGCGAATGAAGCAGGCGGGCTGGAGCGTGGCGCCGCGCGGTCCCTCCACCTCCACCAGGCACATCCGGCACACCCCCACCGAGTCCATCCGGGGGTGGTAGCAGAAGCGCGGGATGAAGGTGCCGGCGCGCTCGGCGGCCTCGATGAGCAGCTCGCCCGGTCGGGCCGACACGCGGCGCCCGTCGAGGCTGATCGCGACCTCGGTGCGGGGGACCTCACTCATGGGGGCACCCGCGCGTCGCCACGTGGGCCACGAAGTCGTCGCGGAACATGTCGATCGCCGAGTGGATCGACGACGGGATCGACGGGCCGAGCACGCAGATCGTCGTCTGCTGGGGCGGCCACGCCAGGCCCGGCGAGATGTTGTCGCTCAGGTCGAGCAGCAGGTCGAGGTCGTCATCGCGTCCCTCGCCGCTCTCGATGCGAAAGAGGACGCGCTCGAGCCAGCCCGACCCCTCGCGGCACGGCGTGCACTGCCCGCAGGTCTCGCGCGCGAAGAATCGGGTGATGCGCCACGCCGCGCGCACCGGGCAGGTCGTGTCGTCCATCACGACGATGGAGCCCGAGCCGAGCATCGAGCCCTTCTCGGCGACCTCGTCCTGTCCGAGGGGCACGTCCAGCAGCTCGGGGCCGAACCACGGGGCCGAGACGCCCCCGGGGATGAAGGCGGTCACCGGTCGGTCGTCGATCGTCCCGCCCCCCAGGCGCGGGTCGAAGATCAGGTCGCGGAAGGTGTTCTTGACCATCTCGACCTCGTAAACCCCCGGGTTCCTCACCCGCCCGGCGAGGGCGAAGAGCCGGGTCCCGGTCGAGCGCCCGGCGCCCAGCGCCGCGAAGGCCGCGCCGCCGTGCAGGACGATCCACGGCAGGTTGGACATCGTCTCGACGTTGTTGACCACCGTGGGCTCGCCGTAGAGGCCGTTGACCGCGGGGAAGAAGGGCGGCTTGATCCGCGGGAAGCCGCGCTTGCCCTCGAGGGCCTCGATGAGGGCGGTCTCCTCGCCGCAGATGTAGGCGCCCGCGCCCGGGTGCACGACGACGTCGACCGAGAACGCCGAGCCCAGGATCTCACGCCCGATCGCGCCGTACTCGTAGGCGTCGTTGACCGCCTGCTGGACGCGCTCGAGCCCGAGGGCGAACTCGCCGCGCACGAAGATGAACACCTGGGTCACCTGCAGGGCGTAGGCCGCGATCACGACACCCTCCACGAGCTGGTGCGGGTCGCACTCGATGAGGTAGTGGTCCTTGAAGGTCGCGGGCTCGGACTCGTCGCCGTTGACCACCAGGTAGGAAATCGGCGCCTTGCGCAGCATCGACCACTTGCGACCCGCCGGGAAGCCGGCCCCGCCGCGTCCGAGCAGCGACGCGGTGTCGACCTCTGCGGCGACCTGCTCGGGGAACATGGTGAGCGCCTTGCGCAGGGCGTCGTAGCCGCCCGTCGCGAGGTAGCGCGCGAGCGTGTGGGCGTCGGCGTGCTCGCGGCGCGACGAGACGATGAGCGGGGCGTCCAGCGTGGCCATCAGGCGCTCTCCGTGGCGCTTCGCTGCTCGCGCGCCCGGTTGGCCGCGGCGCGTTCGCTCGCCAGGCGCTCGGGCTCGACCGGCGCCGGGGCCACGCGCCGCACGCGGGCCAGCGTGCCGTGGGGGGGGATCTCCGCCCCGCGCGCGCCGGCGCGCAGGTCGTTCACCAGCTCGGTGAAGGCCTCGGGGGTCGTCGTGCGCACGTAGCGGTGGTTGACCTGCACGCACGGCGCGCGGTCGCAGTCGGCCAGGCACTCCGTCTCTTCGAGCGTGAAGAGCCGGTCGTCGGACGTGGCGCCGACCGCACACCCCGTGGCGGCGCCGGCGTGCTCGAGCATCTCGACACCTCCGGCCAGCAGGCACGCGATGTTGGTGCACACGCCCACCACGTAGCGCCCGACCGGCGCGAGGTGGAACATGTCGTAGAACGAGGCCGTCCCGCGCACCTCGGCCGGCGTGGTGCCCGTGAGAGCGGCCACCTCGGCGATGCCCTCGGTCGAGACGTAGCCGTCCTGCTCTTGCACCAGGTGCAGCAACGGCAGCATGGCCGAGCGCGGGCGCGGGTAGAGCGCGAGCACCTCCTCGGCGCGCTGGCGCAGGTCGGCGCGCAGGTGGCTCACCGGTCCACCTCGCCCATCACCGGGTCGACGGTCGAGATGACGGTGATGGTGTCCGAGACCGAGCCGCCGCGCATCAGCAGCGGGACCGCCTGGAGGTTGACGAAGCTCGGCGCGCGCACGTGGAGCCGGTAGGGCTTGGGCCCGCCGTCGGACACCAGGTAGCAGCCCAGCTCGCCGCGCGGCGACTCGACGGCGGTGTAGACCTCGCCGGGCGGGACGTGGAAGCCCTCGGTGAAGAGCTTGAAGTGGTGGATCAGGGCCTCCATGGACTCGCCGATACGCGCGCGCGGCGGCGGCGTGACCTTGGGGTCCTGGCTACGGTAGTCGCCGTCCGGCATCGCCTCGAGGCACTGGCGCACGATGCGGATCGACTCGCGGATCTCGTTGAGGCGGATGGCGTAGCGGTCGAAGTTGTCGCCGTAGGTGCCGACGATCACGTCG
>DAIOGY010000091.1:0-6455 GCA_036745005.1 Acidimicrobiales bacterium
CTCCGGTCCTCTGTGCGGTCCGTGCCGGGCGCCGTGTCCGTGCTCCTCGTGGTGAGCGCGGCGTCGATCGGGATCGCGGTCTCGAACGCGGGCGGGGCAACGCCGAAGAAGAGCACGAGCTACGTGTCGGCCTGCCGGGTCGTCGACACCGCCACCTCGCTGCTCGTCGTGCGTCAGGTGCCCCCGAACCCGACGTCCTTCTCGTTCCCGGCCGTCGTGCCCGTCAGGCACCCGAGCACCGCGCGCGAAGTCGCGCGAGCACTCTGCGCGCTGCCCGTGATGCCCAGCGGCGTCTTTCACTGTCCGGCGGACCTCGGGCCCACCTACTGGCTCTACTTCGCCGCGCCGCACGTGCGCGTCACCAAGGTGGACGTCGACGCGACGGGGTGCGAGACAGTGAAGGGACTCGGGACGACACGATGGATCGCGAGGAGTCCGGGCTTCTGGAGGGTCGTGGGAGGCGCGATGAAGATCACGGCGGCGACCCAATCGACCTTCGCGGGACACCTCAAGGGCGGCGGGTAGTCCTCGTCGCGGTGCCACGGTCGGGTGTCGTCGAGCGGCGCTGTCGCTGCCCGTGGCCTCACATCGAGGGGAACGTCTTTCGAATCGACGGCGGGGCCTTCAGCAGATAGCTGTCGACAAGCAGGTTCCCGAGCAGCTCCTCCTCGACGTCATCGAGCACTACGAGCACGGCGCCGTGGCCGTCGTAGTGCGGCGCGGTGAAGACGGAGCCGTCGCTCTCGGCGAGGAGGAACTCCTTCTCGTCGAGGTCGCAGAAGACGACGAGCACCTCGGCGTCGCCGACGTCGGCCCGGTTCGAGTCGCGCGGGCCCCACAGGCGGCAGAAGGCCTTGCCGCGGACCTTGAGCGCGGGAGTCCCGTACGAGGTCGACACGGTCACCTCGGGCAGTCCGGCCGTCAAGGCGATGACGTCGTCGAACGTGGCCACGGTTCACCTCACTCGATGGGCAACGGGCCGAGTGTACGGTCCGCGTCGCGTCTTCGCGCGACGCTCGTGGTGGCCGGGACCGGAGCTCTCCGCCACCTGACGTAGACTGAGGTCTCCGGTGAATGTCTCGAGGGAGACCCGTGCCCGCAACCGTCGTAGTCGGAACGCAGTGGGGCGACGAGGGCAAGGGCAAACTCACCGATCTGCTCGCGCGCGACATGGACCTCGTCGTGCGGTACCAGGGCGGCCACAACGCGGGGCACCGGATCGTCGTCGACGGCGAGGCCTTCGCCCTGCAGCTGGTGCCCTCGGGCGTGCTCTACGCGCACATCACGCCGGTGATCGGCAACGGCGTCGTCGTCGATCCGGCGGTGCTGCTGGCCGAGATCGACGCGCTGAACGCCAAGGGCGTGGACACGTCGCGCCTGGTCGTGTCGGGCAACGCGCACCTGATCATGCCCTACCACCACGAGCTCGATCGCCTGACCGAGCGCTTCCTCGGCAAGAACGCGCTGGGCACCACCAAGCGCGGGATCGGCCCGGCCTACGCCGACAAGTCCTCGCGGGTGGGACTGCGCGTCCAGGATCTGCTCGACCCCAAGATCTTCCGCGAGAAGCTCGACGTCGTCCTGCACGAGAAGAACCTCGTGCTGACCAAGGTCTACAACCGGCTCCCCATGAAGGCCTCCGAGATCGCCGCCACCTACCTCGACGAGCTCGCGCCGCGCCTGGCTCCCCTCATCGGCGACAGCGTCCACCTGGTCCACGAGGCGATGGCCCGCGGCGAGCGGATCCTGCTCGAGGGTGCCCAGGCGACGTTCCTCGACCTCGACCACGGCACCTACCCCTTCGTCACGTCCTCCAACCCGGTCGCGGGCGGCGCCTGCACCGGCTCGGGACTGGGGCCGCGTGACCTGTCGCGCATCGTCGGCATCGCCAAGGCGTACGTGACGCGGGTCGGAGCCGGTCCCTTCCCCACCGAACTGGACGGCGCGATCGCCGAGCTGCTCGTCGAGCGCGGCCACGAGTTCGGCACCAACACCGGGCGTCGGCGCCGCGTCGGCTGGTTCGACGCGGTGATGGCGCGCCAGGCCGCGCGCCTCAACTCCCTGACCGAGGTGGCGCTCACCAAACTCGACGTGCTCGACACCATGGAGGAGATCAACGTCTGCGTCGGGTACGAGGCGGCCGGCGTCCGCTACGACTATCCGCCGTACCACCAGTCGGTGCTCCACGAGGTGACGCCGGTCTACGAGACGCTGCCCGGGTGGGGGGTCGACCTGTCCGAGGCGACCGACTACGAGCAGCTGCCCGGCGCGGCTCGCAGCTACGTGCGCTTCCTCGAGGAGGTCATCGGCGTGCCGATCGCCGTCGTCGGGCTGGGACCGGGCCGCGAGCAGTTCGTGCGCCCGTCGTGACGCGCGCCGTCGTCGTCGGCGCGGGCGCGCGTGAGCACGCCCTGGCGTGGGGGCTCGCGCGCAGCGCCGAGGTGGTGGTCACTCCGGGCAACGCCGGGATCGCGGCTCACGGGCTGTCCTGCGTCGACACGCCCGCGACCGAGCTCGACGCCGATCTCTTCGTCGTGGGACCCGAGCAGCCCCTGGTCGAGGGCCTGGCCGACGAGTTGCGGGCCCAGGGCAAGTGCGTCGTCGGCCCCGGCGCGGCCGGCGCGCGCCTCGAGGGATCGAAGGCCTACATGAAGGAGTTCCTGCGAGCGGCCGGCGTGCCGACGGCGAGATTCGGCGTCTTCTCCGACCGGGGCGAGGCCGCCTCGTTCCTGGCCACGCTGTCTCCGCCCTACGTCATCAAGACCGACGGGTTGGCGGCGGGCAAGGGGGTGCTCGTCACGACCGACGCGGACGCGGCGCTCGCCGACGTCGCCGACAAGCTGAGCGGAACCGCCTTCGGTGCGGCGGGCACGACGATCGTGGTCGAGGAGGGTCTCTGCGGCGAGGAGTGCTCGCTGCTCGTGCTCTGTGACGGGACGAGCACGCGGGCCTTCGTCCCCGCCCAGGACTTCAAGCGGGTGGGCGACGCCGACACCGGGGCGAACACGGGGGGGATGGGCGCCTACGCCCCGATGGCGCTGGCGCGCGGCACGCTCGACGAGGTCCTCGAGCGGATCGTCGCGCCGACCCTGGCCGAACTGCGCGCGCGCGGCGTCGACTACCGCGGCGTGCTCTACGCCGGGCTGATGGTGACGCGCGAGGGCCCCCAGCTCCTCGAGTACAACGTCCGATTCGGCGACCCCGAGGCCGAATCAATCGTCCCGCTCTACGCCGAGCGGCTCCTCGATCTGCTGAGCGCGACCGCCGAGGGCCGCCTCGGCGAGGTGTCCGCCGAGGCGACGGGGTCCGCGGTGACCGTCGTCCTGGCGTCGCGCGGGTACCCCGAGCGGCCGGTCGCCGGCGACGTCATCGGCGGACTGGGCGAGGACGGCCAGCTGGAGTCCGCGCGCGAGGGTGTCACCATCTTTCACGCCGGGACCTCGCGCGACGCCCGGGGCCGATTCATGACCGCCGGCGGCCGCGTGCTGGCGGTCACCGCGATCGCCGACTCGCTCGACGAGGCTCGCCGTCGCTGCTACGACGCGGTGAGCCTCGTAAAGTTCTCCGGGATGGTCGTGCGCCGCGACATCGCGAGGGCCGCGGTCGAGGGAGGGCAATGATTCGAAGGTACGCGCCCAGCGACGTGGCGGCGCTCTTCAGCGACGAGCACCGGTTCGACACGATGCTCGAGGTGGAGCTCCTCGCCGTCGACGCCCTGGTCGCGCAGGGTCGCGTGCCGGCGGCGGACGCCGCCGCGCTGCGCGCGCGCCGGCCCGTGGTCGACGCGGCGTTCGTCGCCGCCGTCGAGGCGCGCGAAGTCGTGACGCGCCACGACACCGCCGCCTTCGTCGACGTCGTCCAGGACGCCATCGGCGAGCCCGAGGGCTCGTGGATCCACTTCGGGCTCACGTCCTCGGACGTGGTGGACACCGCGCTGTGCGCCACGCTGGCCGAGGCGATGGACCTCGTGATTCGCGCCACGACCGAGCTGCGCGACGCCCTGACGCGCCGCGCCGTCGAGACGATCGACTGGCCGATCATCGGACGCACCCACGGCGTGCACGCCGAGCCGACGACCTACGGAGCGAAGTTCGCCCTCTTCGCCCTGCAGATCGACCGCGACCTGGAGCGCGCGACTCGGGCCCGCGCGGCGATCGCCGTGGGCAAGCTGTCGGGCGCGGTGGGCACGTACTCCAACATCGACCCCGGCGTCGAGGCGTACGTGTGCGGGCGCCTCGGCCTCACGCCGGTCCCCGCCAGCCAGGTCGTCGCGCGCGACCGGCACGCCGAGGTCCTCTACGCCTGCGCGTCCGTCGCGACGTCGATCGAGGCCTTCGCCCTCGAGGTCCGTCACCTGGCGCGCAGCGAGGTCGGCGAGGCCGAGGAGCCCTTCGCCCCGGGCCAGAAGGGCTCCTCGTCGATGCCCCACAAGCGCAACCCGGTGCTGGCCGAGCGACTCTGCGGCCTCGCGCGCGTCCTGCGCGGCTACCTGCAGGCCGGGCTGGAGGACGTGGCGCTGTGGCACGAGCGCGACATCTCGCATTCGAGTGTCGAGCGCATCGTGTTGCCCGACGCGCTCTGCCTGTGCGTCTACGTGGCGCGCCAGGCGACGGCGCTGGCCGACGGCCTCGTCCTGCACCCCGGCCGGGCGATGGAGAATCTCACCACCGGGTCGCTCGGCCTGGTCTTCTCCCAGTCCCTCCTGCTCGCCCTGGTCGAGTCGGGCCGCTCGCGCGACGACGCCTACCGCGACGTCCAGGCCTGGTCGCGGCGCGCCTACGACGAGGGGCGCCACCTGCGCGACGTCGCGGCGGCCGACGCCGACAGCCCGCTCAGCGCCGTCGAGCTCGCGCGGGTCTTCGATCCCGTGCGCCTGCTCGCGCACCAGGATCGTTTCCTCGACGCCCTAACCTGGCGCTCGTGACCCTCGGGCTCGAACACCTCTACACCGGCAAGGTCCGCGACCTGTACCGCGTCGACGACGACCGCCTGCTCATGGTCGCCTCGGACCGCCTCAGCGCCTTCGACGTCGTCATGGATGAGCCGATTCCCCAGAAGGGTCGCGTCCTGACCGCCCTGACGCACTACTGGGTGCGCGGGTTCGACGCCTCGGTCGCGACGTCGCTCGTGACCTGCGACCCGGTGGAGATCGAGGCCGCGGTGCCGGGCTTCGGCGACCAGCGCGACTGGCACGGCCGCGCGACGCTGGTGCGCCGCGCCGAGATGCTGCCCCTCGAGTGCATCGTGCGCGGGCGCCTGGCCGGGCAGGCCTTCGACGAGTACGTGGCCCACGGCACGGTCCACCACACGGCGGTGCCCGCGGGCATGGAACTGACGGACCCGTTCCCCGCGCCGCTCTTCACGCCGTCGACCAAGGAGACGACCGGTCACGATCTCAACATCTCCGTGGCCGAGGCCGCGGCGCTCGCCGGCGCCGACGTCGTCGCCGAGGCCAGCGCGATCTGCCTAGACCTCTTCGCGCGGGCGGCGGACGCGATGGCCCGGGTCGGCCTCGTCCTCGCCGACACCAAGTTCGAGCTCGGCTACCTCGACGGGGCGCTGGTGGTCTGTGACGAGGTCCTGACCCCGGACTCGTCGCGGATCTGGCCGGCCGATCACGTCCGACGCGGCGAGAGCCCCCCGAGCTTCGACAAGCAGCCGTTCCGCGACTGGCTGGCCGGCCAACCCTGGGACCGCACGCCGCCCCCGCCCCCGGTGCCCGACGACGTGATCGACGTGACGTCGGCGCGCTACGTCGAGTGCTACGAGCGCGTCACCGGGCGCTCGCTGCGTGACTGGTTCGGCGCGTGAGCACGGTGTACCCGGTGGTCGTCGAGGTGACGCTGCGCGAGGGGATCGCCGACCCGGAGGGCGCAACGATCGAGCGGGCCCTGCCGGCGCTGGGCTTCACCGGCGTGCACCGCCTGCGCGCCGGACGCTCCTTTCGCTTCGAGGTGGAGGCCGACGACGAGGAGGCCGCGCTGGACGTCGCGACGTCCCTGGCCGAGCGGCTGCTCTCTAATCCGGTGATCGAGCGCGCCTCGGTGCGCCTGGGTGGCCCGTGACGCGCGTCGGCGTCGTCGTCTTCCCCGGGTCGAACTGCGAGTACGACGCCGCCGCGGCCGTCGAGGACCTGGGCGCCGACGCGCAGTTCGTGTGGCACTCGGCGACGGACGTGGCCGGGCTCGACGCGATCATCCTGCCCGGCGGATTCGCGCACGGCGACTACCTGCGCCCGGGCGCGCTGGCGCGCTTCTCGCCGGTGATGGAGGCAATCGCCGCGTTCGCCGCGCGGGGCGGGCCGGTGCTCGGCGTGTGCAACGGCTTCCAGGTCCTCACCGAGGCCGGCCTGCTGCCCGGGGCCCTGCAGAAGAACCGCGGCCTCACCTTCCTGTGCGAGCCCACGACGGTCGTGGTGACCTCGACGCGCTCGGCGCTCACGCGCGCGTGCCACG
>DAIOGY010000092.1:0-6449 GCA_036745005.1 Acidimicrobiales bacterium
CGACGCCTCCTGGTGACCCTGCTGGCCCCGTCCATCAGCGCCGAGCAGATGCACGGCGTGTTCGCCACGATCGCCAGCCACGGCGCGACCTGCGAGAGGATCGTCCACCTCGGCGACTACCCGGTCGACTGCTACGAGCTGGTCGTGCGCGGCCCCGATCACTCGGCGCTGCGCGCCGACCTGACCCTCGTGGCACGCACGTCGGGACTCGACCTGGCCGTCCAGCGCGCCGGCCTGCACCGGCGCGCGAAGCACCTCGTGGTCATGGACGCCGATTCGACGCTGCTCCAGGACGAGGTGATCGACCTGCTCGCCGACGAGTGCGGCTGCGCCGACGAGGTGGCCGAGCTCACCGCGGCCGCGATCGCCGGCGAGATGGACTTCGCCGAGGCGCTGCGCCGGCGCGTCGCATTGCTCGAGGGACTTCCGGCGTCGGTGCTCGACGACGTGCGCGGCCGCCTGCGTCTGGCGCCGGGAGCGCGCACTTTGCTACGAACCCTGCGGCGCCTCGGCTACGTGCCGGCCGTCGTCTCCGGCGGCTTCGTCGAGGTCCTGGCGCCCCTGCTGGGTGAGCTGGGCGTCACGCTCTTCGAGGCCAACCACCTTGAGGTCGTCGACGGCCGGCTCACCGGCCGGCTCGTCGGAGAGGTGCTGGACCGCGGCGGCAAGGCCCAGGCGCTGCGGCGCTTCGCCGACGAGGTCGGCGTCCCGTTGGAGCAGGTGGTGGCGGTCGGCGACGGCGCCAACGACATCGACATGCTCTCGGTCGCCGGGCTGGGGGTGGCCTTCAACGCCAAGGCGCTCGTGCGCGAGCACGCCGACGCCGCGCTGTCGGTCCCGTACCTCGACGCCGTCCTGTTCTTCCTCGGCATCAGCCGCGAGGAGATCGAGACGGAGTGACGGGGTCGTTTCGCCATTACCCGGTAGTAAGGTCGCGGTGTCGCACGAAGGGAGGGTCGTGAGAGTGGTCATCGACGCGCAGCGCTGCCAGGGTCACGGGCGCTGCTTCACGCTGGCGCCGGGGCTGTTCGGCTACGACGAGCTCGGCAACGGCCAGGTCCTCGGCGACGGCGTCCTGAGCGACGACAACCTCGCGCTGGCCCAGCTGGCCCAGGCGAACTGCCCCGAACACGCCATCGACATCGAGGAGACATGACCGACATCAAGGAGCCCGTCGTCGACTTCGCCACGGACTGGGACCACACCGACCCCCAGTGGGTGGCCGACCCGTACCCCATCTGGGACGACCTGCGCCAGCGCTGCCCGGTGGCGCACACCGAGCGGTTCGGCGGCGGGTGGTTCCCCTCGACGCACGCCGGCGTGTCGGCGGTCGCCAAGGACACGGAGAACTTCACGAGCCGCACGGTCGTGATCAACAACGGCCGGCCCGGCGAGGAGGCGTTGCCCGCCCCGATCGGCGTGGCGCCGCCGATCACCTCGGACCCGCCCTTCCACCAGATCGCGCGCCGCGTCATCCTGCCGGCCTTCGCGCCGGGCCCGATCAACGCCCTGGAGCCCCAGATGCGCGCGCTGTGCAACCGGCTCCTCGACAACCTCGCCGGCCACGAGGTGGTCAACGGCGGCTCGGAGTACGCGCAGTTCATCCCCACCGCGGTGATCCGCCAGATGCTCGGCTTCCCCGAAGAGGACGAGGAGCTGTTCCGCGAGTTCGTCCACATCGTGATCGGCGGGGTCAACCTGCCCGAGGAGGAGCGCATCGAGCAGTTCATGCCGATCGAGGAGTACCTCGTGCGCCAAATCGAGGAGCACCAGGCGAACCCCCGCGACGACCTCACCACCTACCTGCTCAACGTCGAGGTCGAGGGCGAGAAGCTCGCCCTCGAGCACGTCTTCGGCACGATCATCCTGGTGCTCATCGCCGGCATCGACACGACCTGGTCGGCCATCGGCGCGTCGCTGTGGCACCTGGCCCAGAACCCTCAGGACCTCGCGCGACTGGTCAGCGAGCCCGACCTGATGCCCATCGCCCTCGAGGAGTTCCTGCGCTTCTACGCGCCGGTCACGATGGCCCGCCTGGTCAAGCACGACATGGACTACCTGGGCTGCCCCATGAAGGAGTACGACTGGCTGATGCTGGGCTTCCCCGCGGCGAACCGGGACCCCGCCGCGTTCAAGGACGCCGACCGGTTCATCATCGACCGGATGGAGAACCGCCACCTGGCCTTCGGACTGGGCATCCACCGCTGCGTCGGGTCCAACCTGGCCCGTCTCGAACTGCGTGTCGCGCTCGAGGAGTTCATCGCGCGCTATCCGCGCTTCGAGCTGGCCGACCCGTCCGCCGTGACCTGGGCGCCGGGCATGATTCGCGGGCCGCGAAACCTCCCGTTGCGGATCCTGGCGGTCGCCTAGGGGCGAAGGTCGACCTGGCCGGCCGACCACAGGTCGGCCATCCAGGCCTCGACGTCGTCGGCCGCGCGCGGCAGGGCGCCCGAGAGGTTGCGCGCGCCGTGCGCCGTGACGAGGATGTCGTCCTCGATGCGCACGCCGATGCCGCGGTACTCCTCGGGCACGGTCAGGTCGTCGCTCTGGAAGTACAGGCCCGGCTCGACGGTCAGCACGTAGCCCTCGCGCAGTTCGCCGAAGTAGAGGTCGTGGCGCGCGTGCGCGCAGTCGTGCACGTCCAGGCCCAGCATGTGGCTCACCCCGTGCAGGGTGTAGCGCCGGTAGAGCTGGCGGTCGCGGCGCAGCGCGCTGGACGGCTCCTCGCTCAAGATGCCCAGCTCGAAGAGCCCGTCGGCGAGCACGGCCATCGCCGCCTCGTTAGGCGCGCTGAAGGCGGCGCCTGGGCGCACCGCCGCGATCCCGGCCTCCTGGGCCGCGAGGACGAGCTCGTAGACGCGTCGCTGGGCGGGTGAGAACCGGCCCGACACGGGCATCGTGCGCGTGACGTCGGCGGTGTAGAGGGTCGGCCATTCGACCCCGGCGTCGAGCAGCAGCAGGTCGCCGTCGCGCACCGGCCCGTCGTTGCGCGTCCAGTGCAGGATCGTCGCGTGCGCCCCGCTGGCCGCGATCGAGCCGTACCCGACGTCGTTGCCCTCGACGCGCGCGCGCAGGTTGAACACGCCTTCGACGACCCGTTCGCCGCGTCCCTCGGCGCTCGGCAGGGCGCGCACCACGTCCTCGAAGCCCTTGACCGTGGCGTCGACCGCCAGCTGGAGCTGGGCGACCTCGTAGTCGTCCTTGGTGAGGCGCATCTCGGACATCGCCTCGGTGAAGCGGTCATCGTCCTCGCACGGCGCGACCAGCGCGTCGATGCGGGCGTCGACGCCGCGGTGCACGACGACCTCGCCGACGGCCCGGGACCCGAGATCCTTCTCCAGGTAGTCCAGCGGTGCGGTCTCGAGGTCGAAGACGACGGCCGCCTCGGTCACCCCGCGACGCGGACCCACCCACAGCTCGCCGTAGCGCGAGTCGGTGAAGAACTCGTGGGTCGAGCGGTCGCGCCGGGTGGCCACGTAGAGCGTCGCGCGCGCGCCGGCCGGGCTCGGCGCGATCACCAGCACGCAGTCGGGTTCGTCGCAGCCGGTCAGATAGAAGAAGTCCGAATCCGGCCGGAAACGGAAGTCGGTGTCGTTCGCGCGGACCTTGGGCGGGCCGGTCGGCACAACCAGGGTGCGATCGGCGAAGAGCGCGGCCAGGCGCGCGCGGCGCCGCGCGGCGTGCGGGGCAACCGGGTGGGTGTCGGCCCCGGCCACCTCGGGCGCCCAGCCGGTCGTCATCTGCTCGACCAGCACGCGCGGCCACGGCGGACGGTGCTCGCCGACCCAGATCCAGTGCTCGGACACGGGGTTCTCAGCCGAGACGTCGGGCGGGTTCTCCGGGTTGTCGTTCATCTCCCCAAACTACCCCTCGGGTTGTCAGAGTCGGACCCGCGCGGTGGTGGTTGACTCGGGTGTAAGGACCGGCGCGCAGCGGACAGGAGTCAGCGTGGCACCAGGGAGGGAAGCGCGCTTCCGGGCGTTGGCCGTCGAGGTCACGCCCGTGGTCGGCGCGTACCTGCGTCGGCGCCTCTACCCGCTGGTCGAGGCCGACCTGGACGACCTGGTCGAAGAGGTGCTGGTCGTCGCGTGGCGCCGGCTCGACGACGTGCCCGCCGACGCGTCGATTCCCTGGATGATCGGCGTCGCGCGCAACGTCTTGCGCAACGCGCAACGCAAGCACCGCCGCGTCGTCGCGGTCGAGGACCGCGTGCGGCCGTCAGGGCCGACGGCGCCCGCCGAGGACCTGGTCGTCGCCGACGAGGGGATACGCCAGGCGCTGGCGGCCCTGAGCGACGACGATCGCGAGATCCTCCTGCTGCACGCGTGGGACGGGCGCAGCGCCGCCGAGATCGCCGCGATCTTCCATCTCACGCCCAACGCCGCCGCCGTGCGACTGTCGCGCGCCGAGTCCCGATTCCGCCGCTTCTTCACCCAGGTCGAGGTCGAGTGAAAGTTCCGCCGCCGCCGGACAGAGAGCCAGTGGAGGAGGTGTCCATGGATCCGATCGACGAGCGCCTGGCCGCGAGCGACCCGGCGGCCCACGGCTACACCCACCCGCGATTCGAGGCGATGGTCTCGCGCGTGGTGGCGACGCGCCCCGCCACGCGCGACGCCGTCTGGCGGAGCTTCCGCATGAAGGTGGCGGCCGCGGTCACCGCGACCAGCGTGCTCACCGGCGCGGGCATCGCCGCGCTCTCCACCGTCGGCGTCTCCTTGCCGGTCCTGTCCCTCGCCGCGGGCGCCCACGGCGCCAACACGCCGTCGGCCGCGACCGGCACGAAGTTCGCCGGGACGATGATGCGGCTCGAGCTGAACTGGCAGTTCACGGGGGCCGACAACTTCTCGACGTCACCCGGCTCGGCCACGGTGTACACGATGACCGGGCCGGGCGACCCGGCCTCGACGCTCTCCGACGCGGCGTCCGTGCTCGGCGTCGACGTCGGCACGCCGACGTCCAGTGACTCCGGCCAGAGTTACTCGTCGACCGGCGCGAACTACACGGGCTCGGTCGTGACCAACGGCGGGTTCGCGTCGTGGTCCATCTACTCGAGCGCCTCGTCGTCGGGGACCTCGTCGTCGAGCACCTCATCGACGTCGACGATGTCCTCCGACGCGTTCGACGCGACCGCGCTGGCCGACGCTCACCAGTTGGGCACCTTCGACCTCGGCGCGCCGCAAGGCACCGACGAGAGCGGCAATGGCGCCGGGCCGTTCGACGTCACCGTGCCCATCCTGGTCGGCGGCCGGGCCACGGACTTCGCCTACGACTTCTCCTTCACCTCCGACGGCACGCTGCAGTCGGCCGACGGCGTCAGCTTCTCGCTCGCTTCCTTGGGCGACTACCCGCTCATCTCGCCGTCGGCGGGCGTGGGCCAGATCGACTCCCAGCTCTACATCACGACGGCGTTCGCCGGTGGCGGCATCGAACCGATGCTCGGGTCGTCGGTCGCGCCCACGACCACGCCGGGCGGGCCCACGACGCCGACGACCGCGGTGAACGGATCGGCGCCGCCGGTGGCGACGCCCACCGACACCGTGCCGCCCGACACCTCGGTGACCAGCCCCGTCGACTCCACGACGACGACGCTGCCCCCGACGGTCGTCAACCTCACTGACGAGACCACCCAGTACGGCGCGTACTCCATGACCGACGGGTCGACGCTGCTGCTGCCCGTCTACGTGTACGACGGCGACGTCGTCGGCCAGGGCTGGCAGGCGACCTTCCGCGTGATCCCCGTCGACCCGAGCTACCTCGACCTCTCCACCGTGACGAGACCGGGGATCTTCTAGGGCGCCACGTAGGGTGGATCCATGTCGATGTCGATGTCGTTGTCGTGGCGTGGCCCGGTTGGACTGATCACGTGGGACGACGGCGAGAACCGCGTCAACCTCGACTCGCTGGCGCGGTTGCACGCGCTGCTCGATGAGGTGGAGGCCGTCGACGGACCGCGTGCCCTCGTGCTCACCGGAAGCGGCAAGTTCTTCTCCAACGGGCTGGACCTCGAGCGCTTTCTCGCCGATCCCGACGAGATGCGCGCGACGCTCGTCGAGCTGCACCGCACGGTGGCGCGGCTCTTTCTCTTCCCCGCCTACAGCGTGGCCGCCCTCAATGGCCACACCTTCGCGGCCGGGGCGCTGGTGGCCTGCGGGTTCGACTATCGCGTGATGCGCGCGGATCGCGGGTACTGGTGCATGAACGAGGTCGACATCGGACTGCCGCTCGACGAGAAGCTCGCGGCGATCCTGCTGGCACGACTGCCGCGCGCCACCGCGATCCACGCAATGATCACCGGGCAACGCTTCAGTGCCGCCGAGGCGTTGGCCGGCGGGATCGTTCTGGACGTGGCGCCCGAGGCCGAAGTCGTCTCGCGGGCCCTCGACGTGGCGGAGGCCCAGGCCGGCAAGAATCGTGGCGTGGTGGCGGCTCACAAACGCGTCGTCTTTGGC
>DAIOGY010000093.1:0-6376 GCA_036745005.1 Acidimicrobiales bacterium
TCGAGCGCGTGATCCGCGAGCGGCTGGTCGAGGATCGCGGGGCCGAGGCCCTGGCGCGCTCGGTGCGCCGGCCCCTGCCCGAGGACCTCGACGTCATGCACGCCAACCGCGAGGAGATGGCCCAGCTCGAGCGCGCCCTGCGGCCCCTGAGCCGCAAGCTGGCGGTGCGCCTCGCGCGTCGCCGGCGCCGGCGCCACCGCGGTCCGGTGGACCTGCGCCACACCGTGCGGCGCAGCCTGTCGACCGGCGGCGTGCCCCTGGACCTGCGCTTCAAGCCGCCGCGCCCGGCCAAGCCCGAGATCATCGTCATCGCCGACATCTCGGGATCGGTGGCCTCCTTCGCCCGGTTCACCCTGCACCTGGTGCACGCCATCAGCTCGCAGTTCTCCAAGGTGCGCAGCTTCGTCTTCATCGACGGCCTCGATGAGGTGACCGAGCTCTTCGAGGGCGTCGACGACCCCGCCGACGCGGTCGCGCGCATCAACGCCGAGGCCGACGTGGTGGCCTTCGACGGGCACAGCGACTACGGGCGGGCGCTCCTGACGTTCCACGAGAGCTTCTCCGAGGCGCTCACGCGCCGCTCGACCGTGCTCGTGCTGGGCGACGCGCGCAACAACTACCACCAGGCCCACGCCGAGGTCCTGGCCGACGTGCGCTACCGCGCCAAGGCGCTCTACTGGCTCAACCCCGAGCCCGAGAGCTACTGGAACAGCGGCGACTCGATCATCGCCCAGTACGCGCCGTACTGCGACCGGGTGGTCGAGTGCCGCACGCTGCGCCAGCTGGAGGCCTTCGTGGGAGGTCTCACGTGACCTGGGCGACCCAGCCACCGCCGGGCTTCAAGACCGTCGACGACGTCGCGCGCGGCACGCGGCTGGTGCTGGTGCGCCACGGCGAGGCGGAATGCAACGCGCGCGGCCTGATCGGCGGACCGCTCGGGTGTAGCGGGCTGACCGACCTCGGGCGCGCCCAGGCCGGCGCGCTGGCCGAGCGCCTGGTGCGAACGCGCGAGCTCGGCGACGTGACCGCCCTCTACACCTCGGTGCTGGCGCGCGCGGTCCAGACCGCGCAGCTGCTGGCCGCCGGGCTGCCCGCCGGGCTGACCGCGGTGGCCGACTGCGACCTGTGCGAGCTGCACCCCGGGGAGGCCGACGGCCTCACGTGGCAGGAGTTCGTCGACCGCCACGGCGTCCCGGACTGGGCCCACGATCCGACGGTGCCCCTGGCCCCCGGGGGGGAGTCGTGGAGCGGCTTCTACCAGCGCTGCACCGACGCCTTCGCCCGGCTGGTGGCGCATCACCCCGGCGAGCGGGTCGTGCTGGTCGTGCACGGGGGCGTGGTCGAGCAGGCCATGAAGGCGGTGCTCGACGTGCAGCCGGGGGACCGGCTGCGCCTCATGACCCAGAACTGCTCGATGACCGAGCTCGAGTACGACGGCGACCGGGTGCGCCTGCTGCGCTACAACGACTGCGCGCCGGTGCCCGCGGCGTAGTCGCGCAGGTACTCGGCCACGTGGAAGGCCAGGTCGAGGCTCTGGGTCGCGTTGAGCCGCGGGTCGCAGATCGACGTGTAGTTGAGCTCGAGGTCGCCCTCGTCGAGGCGCGACCCGCCGCCCAGGCACTCAGTGACGTTGTCGCCGGTGAGCTCGACGTGCAGTCCGCCCGGCCACGTGCCCAGCGCCTGGTGCACCGCGAAGAACTGGGCGGTCTCGGAGAGGATGTCGTCGAAGTGGCGGGTCTTCTGGCCGCCGACGGCGTAGAAGGTGTTGCCGTGCATCGGGTCACAGGTCCACAGCTCGTGGCGTCCCTCGTCGCGCAGCGCCTCGACGAGCGGCGCCAGCTTCTCGCTGATCAGCTCGGCACCCATGCGTGAGATGAGGGTGAGGCGCCCGGGCGTGTTGTGCGCATTGAGCACCTCGACCAGGCGGCGCAGCTCGTCGACGCCCATGGTGGGCCCGACCTTGAGGCCCAGCGGGTTGCCGACCCCGCGGACGAACTCCACGTGGGCGCCGTCGATCTGGCGCGTGCGGTCGCCCACCCACAGCATGTGCGCCGAGCAGTCGTACCAGTCGCCGGTCAGCGAGTCGCGCCGCGTGAGGGCCTGCTCGTAGGGCAAGATGAGTGCCTCGTGGCTCGTGTAGAAGTCCACGCCCTGCAGGGAGCTGTCGTCGTGCAGGTCGATCCCGCACGCGCGCATGAAGGCCAGCGCGCGCTCGATCTCGTCGGCCAGCATGGCGTAGCGCTTGCCCTCGAGGGAGTTGGCGACGAACTCCTGGTTCCACGCGTGCACCCGGCTGAGCGCGGCGAAGCCGCCGGTGGTGAAGGCGCGCAGCAGGTTCAGCGTCGCCACGCTCTGGTGGTAGGCGGCGAGCAGGCGCTCGGGGTCCGGGCGGCGGCTCTCGGGCGTGAACTCGTCGCCGTTGACGATGTGGCCGCGGAAGGCCTCGAGCGACACGCCGTCGCGCTCCTCGAAGTCCGACGTGCGCGGCTTCGCGAACTGTCCGGCGATCCGGCCCACCTTGATCACCGGCACGCCCACCGCGTAGGTCAGGGCCACGGCCATCTGCAGGATGATCTTGAGCTTGTCGCGGATGGCGTCGGCCGATCCCTCGTCGAAGGACTCGGCGCAGTCGCCGGCCTGGAGCACGAAGGCGCGGCCCTCGGAGGCGTCAGCGAGGTGCTCGCGCAGTCGGCGCGCCTCGCCGGCGAAGACCAGAGGAGGCCGCCGGGCCAGCTGGGCCTCGACGCGGGCGAGGTGCGCGGCGTCGGGCCAGGTCGGGCTCTGGGTCAGCGGGCGCGCGCGCCACGAGGAGGGCTCCCACTCCGGCCGCACCGTTTCCATCATCCAAGCGTACGGGTTCTCGCGGGTTCGCGGCGCTCGCCGTCTAGCCTCGGCGAGTGGCTCCTCGGCGTGTCGGCCTGTTCGGCGGGACCTTCAATCCGCCGCACCGCGGGCACGTGGCCGTGTTGCACGCCGCGGCGCGCATGGGACTCTTCGACCTGCTGGAGGTCACGGTGGCCGGCGACCCGTACCTCAAGCGCGACGAGGGCGAGCTCATGTCCGCGGCCCTGCGCTTCGAGATGTCCGTCGCGGCCTTCGCGCACCTGGCCCTGGTGGAGGTCTCGGACCGCGAGCTGCGCCGCGACGGCCCGACCTACACGATCGACACGGTGCGCGAGCTACTCGCCGCGGGCGACGCCGTCGACCTGATCGTCGGCGCGGACCTGGTGGGACAGCTGCCCTCCTGGCACGAGGCCGACGAGCTGGCGCGCCTGGTGCGCGTGGGCGTCGTGCCGCGCCCGGGCGGCGAGGGCGAACTGGCGCCGGGCTGGCGCGGCTACGAGATCCCGATGGAGCCGGTGGACCTCTCCAGCACCTTCATCCGCGATCTGCCGGCGTCGGCGGAGGCCCTGGCGACGTACCTGCCCGACGACGTCATTCCGCTGTACATGCGCTGGCGGGGCTAGAGTACCTGCGTAATGGCGGTTCGAGCCTTCGACCTGACCGCACCGCAGTCGACGCGACTGACGGCGCCAGCAGCGGCGCCGCGGCGTCGCCAAGAACTTCGTCGCACCCGTCGCCGCTGGGCGATGCTCGGAACGATCTCGCTCGTCGCACCCTTCGCGGTCGCGCTGTTCGTGCTCGGAGCGTCCCACTGAGTGAGGTGGCCTTCTGAGTGAGGTGGCCTTCTGAGTGAGTCGCTGACCTTCGGCGACTCCGTGCGGGGTCCCCAGAGCAGCTATGTGGCCACCGTCGTGGGGGCCTCGCTGCGCGCCGCCGAGGAGAAGGCCGGACTGGACCCGGTGGTGCTGGACCTGCGCGGGGTGGTCGACTCCTTCGACGCGCTCGTCGTGATCTCGGGTCGCAGTGACCGTCAGGTGCGCGCGCTGGCCGAGGAGGTCGAGCGCCTCGTGACGATCGCCGGCGTGCGCGCCCTGCGCGTCGAGGGATACGACGAGGCGGAGTGGATCGCCATCGACTACGGCGACGTCATCGTGCACGTCTTCGACGAGTTCGACCGCGAGTACTACGACCTTGAGCACCTGTGGGCGGTGCCGGCCTCGCGACCTGAGCGGGCGTTAGGGGTTGAGTAGCGAGGAGTAGTCGGCCTCGTTGACCTGCACGCGCGTGCTGCCGTCGGGCAGGCGCAACCGCTGGGGCACGCCACCCACGGTGACCTCGATGCCGCTCGAGGCGCCCACCGCGTGCGCGGTGAAGACGAGCTGGCCCACGGCCAGCACCTCCTGGGCCGGGCTCAGCGTGGACAAGGGCCGCGCGATGGCGATCGTGCCGAGCCCGTTGCGGTTGATGCTGGCCTGGAGGATCACCAGGTCGCGCGGCAGCGCGCTCGAGTACCCCGCCGAGGACTCGATCAGGGTGGGACCCAGGACCAGCTGACGCAGCACGGACTCCAGGTTGGGCGGCGAGGGCACGATTCGACTCGACGGCGTCAGGTGGCCCGTGGCGTCGACCACGTAGACCGGCTGGGTCACGAACACGACTCGGGCGCCGTTGGTGCCGGGGATGGTCGGGCTGAGCAGCTCGAACTGGACCGCCCGGTGCGGCAGCACGATCGGGGTGTCCCCGGTGGGCACGAGGGTGCAGCCCGCCAGGGCCATCGCCGCGCCGAGCAACCCGATGACGACGCGCAACCTCATTCGCCCTCCTCGCGCACGGGCAGCACGACCTCGAATCTCGCCCCGCCCTCGGGGCTGTCGGTGGCCGTGATGGTGCCCTGGAAGGAGGTCACGTGGTCGCGCACCAGCGCCAGGCCCAGCCCCGTGCCGCGCGACGCGCTGCGGTCGTGGGCCGCGTGGCCGCGGAAGAAGCGCGCGAAGACCTGCTCGCGCTCGTCCTCGGGGATGCCCGGGCCGGCGTCGTCGACGTCGAGCACCAGCGAGTCGCCGCGACGGCTCACGCGCACCGCGACCGCGTCGCCGGCGTACTGGTGGGCGTTGACGATGAGGTTGGTGACCACGCGCTCGAACCGGCGCCGGTCGACGCTGACACGCACGTCGTCCAGCTCGCCGTCGACCACGATCTGCGGCTCGGAGAGCGCGTGGCGCTGGGCTGCGCTGCGCACCGCCTGGCGCACCAGTTCGACCGCGGGAACGGTCTCGATGACCAGGGTCGTCGCCCCCGCGTCGGAGCGCGCGATCTCGAGCAGGTCCTCGACCAACGAGCGGAACACCGAGAGGTCCGCCGTGAGCAGGTCGAGGCTCTCCTGGGCCGCCGGGGAGAGCTCGCTGCGGTGCTGCTGGAGGATCGACGCCGTGGTGGTGAGCGTGGTGAGGGGGCTACGCAGCTCGTGGCTGACGTCGCTGGCGAAGCGGGCGTCGCGCTCCATGCGCTCGACGAGCCGGCTGACCATGGCGTTGAACGACTCGGTGAGGCGCTGGACCTCTCGGTCGGCCTGGCCGACGGCGAGGCGCGTGGTGAGCTCGCCCTCGGCGATGAGTGCCGCGGCCGCCGAGACCCGCTCGAGCGGGCGCACCGCGCGCCGCGACGCCCAGAGGCCGCCGCCGATTCCCATCAGGGTCGTGGCCAGCGCCCCCACGCCGAGCAGCTCGAGCAGGGTCCGCAGGGTGTGCTCGAGGGGGTCGAGCTGGAAGATCTCGTAGACCGTGGTCTCGACCGCCGGGATCGGCACGCCGACCACGAAGAGCAGGTGCCCGCCGACGCTGATGGTCTGCTCGGCCGCCTGGCCGGCGCCCACCTTGGCCAGTATCCCCGCCGGCACGTCGGAGGCGACCGCACCCCGGCTGCGCGACAGCCACTGGTGGTGGGTGCGCACGAGCACGTTGGCCGACGTGGCCTGCTCGATCGAATAGAGCAGGCTGGGCAGCGCCGGCGGCGAGGTGTAGAGGGTGTTGCGGATCAGCGCGGCGTTGACGAAGCTGTCGCGCAGGTCGGTGTGCTGGCGGTCGCTCACCAGCACGCGCTGGACCCCGACGTAGGTGAGCGAGGCGAACAGCGAGCTCAGCACGAGCGCGCCCAGGCCGAACGTGAACAGGAGTCGGAGTCGAAGACTCCGGCGCGGCACTAGAGCACCAGCTTGTAGCCCGCTCCGCGCACCGTCACCAGGTAGACCGGGCTGGCCGGGTCCGGTTCGATCTTGGTGCGCAGGCGCCGGATGTGCACGTCCACCAGGCGACTATCGCCGAAGTAGTCGTAGCCCCAGACGCGCTCGAGCAGGTCCTCACGCGACAGGACCTTGCCGCTCACCGACGCCAGGTCGGTGAGCAGGCGGAACTCGGTCGACGTCAGGTGCAGCTCGGTGCCGTCGTCGCGGCGCACGACGCCCTCGTCCGGCACGACCTTGAGTCGGCCCAGCGTGAAGGCGTGGGTGTGCTTGTCGGGACGCCGGCGCAGGTGC
>DAIOGY010000094.1:0-6371 GCA_036745005.1 Acidimicrobiales bacterium
CGAGGGCATCACCTTCGGCGCCCTGAGCGAGATGGTGCGCATGCGCGCGGGCATCAACGAGGTCGAGGGCGCCGAGGAGAGCCGCGCGAAGCTGCGAGCCAGCGTCGCCGAGTTCGTGCCCGACGAGGAGGAGCGTCGCTGGGTCGAGTCTCGTCTGGCCCACCTGCTCGGCCTGACCGACGCGCCGGTGGGGGAGCGCGACGAGCTCTTCAACGCCTGGCGCACCTACTTCGAGCGGATCGCGTCCTTCGGCATCACCGTCATGGTCTTCGAGGACCTCCAGTGGGCCGACCCGGGCCTGATCGACTTCATCGAGTCGATCCTGGAATGGTCCAGGACGTTCCCGATCATGGTGCTCACGCTGTCGCGCCCGGAGTTGCTGGACCTGCGACCCGACTGGGGCGCCGGGCAGCGCAGCTTCACCTCGCTGCACCTCGAGGCCCTCACCGACGCAGCCATGCGTGAGCTGCTGACCGGCGTCGTGGCGGGGCTGCCCGAGGAGATCACGCAGCGCATCCTCCAGCGCGCCGAGGGGGTCCCCCTCTACGCCGTCGAGACCCTGCGGATGCTGGTGGACCGGGGCGTCCTGGTCGAGGAGAGCGGCGGCTTCGTCGTCACCGGCGACGTCACCTCGCTCGACATCCCCGAGACGCTCCAGGCTCTCGTGACGTCGCGCCTCGACGCCTTGAGCTCCGAGCAGCGGGCGTTGTTGCAGGACGCCGCCGTCCTCGGCACCTCGTTCCTGCCCGAGTCGCTCAGCGTCGTGAGCGGGATCGAGCGCGCGAGCGTCGACGCGCACCTGCGTGACCTGGTGCGCCGCGAGTTCCTGCGCTTCGACACCGACCCGCGTTCGCCCGAGCGCGGGCAGTACGGATTCGTCCAGGGCGTCATCGCCGACGTGGCGCTGTCGATGCTCTCGCGTCGCGACCTCAACGCCAAGCACCTCACCGCCGCGCGCTACTACGAGTCGTTCGACGACGACGAGCTCATTGCGATCGTCGCCGCCCACTACCTGTCCGCCCACCGCGCCGCGCCGGAGAGCGACGAGGAGCTCGACATCGCCGGCCACGCGCGTCAGTGGCTGCGGCGAGCGAGCGAGCGGGCGCTGTCGCTCGGTTCGCCCGATCAGGCCTACGAGCTGGTCGAACAGGCGCTTTCGGTGACCCCTCCGGGGGCGGCGCACGCGGCGTTACTGGAACTGGCCACGGACACCGCCCTGTACCGAGGTGACCGCGAGCGTTCCCTGGCTCTGGCCACCCAGGCGGTGGACGAGTACCGGGACCTCGGCGATGTCGCGGCGGTCGGCCTCGCGACCGCGAAGTTGGTTCTCGTCCTGCGGTCACTGGACCGACTCGAAGAGGGCGTCGAGATCGCCCACGCGGCCTACGAAGCGCTGGGCGAGGACGGCGATCCGCGTGCGCGCGCCGAACTGGCGATGAGCATCGCCCAAACCAAGACGCACAGCCGTGACTCGGTGGGGGCGCTGGAGTGGGCGGAGGTCGCCCTGGCGATCGCCGAGCGAATCGACTGCGCCCCCGTCTTCAATGGCGCCCTCGGAGCGCGTTCCTTCGCCCTGTTCAACCTAGGTCGCCACCAGGAGGCGGTGATGCTGGCGCGCGGCCGAGCGGCCATCGCCGAGGAGTCGGGGTCGATGCGCGAACGGGCCGAATCGCAAATGTCGCTGAGCTTGTACTCGCTGCCCGACGACACCCGCGAGTGCTACCGCGTCACCCTGGAGTGCGCGGAGACCGCACGGCGCGCCGGCGTTCGCACGATTGAGGAGGTCTCGCTGCTCAACGCAGTCGAGACGGGGATCGGCCTAGGCAACTGGAGCGAGATCGAACCCATTCTGGACGCCATCGAGTCGCGAGGCGCGCAGGAACGCAACGTCGTGTGGATCAGATTCTTGAGGGCCATGCTCGCAGCCTGGCACGGGGACGTTGACGCGGCGCGCGCCATCGTCGCGGACGTGATGTCCGGCCTAGGCGAAACCGAGTTCGTTGCGGGCAAGACCACGATCCTGACCTCCCGGGCCCTTGTTGACTACTTCGCCGGCGAGATGCGCGAGGGTCTGGCCCGGGCGGCCGAAGCCGTCGAGCTCGACCCCGCCGGGATCAACTCGTCAGCCGCGATCGCCCATCAGGCGCGCTGCGCCATCTGGTTGAAGGACCCGGTCGAGGTCCGTCGAGCGCTCCGATCGGCGTCGCAGATCCGCGGCCGCTGGCTCGCGGCGCTGCGTCTGGAGATCGAGGCGGCGCTCGCGGCGCTCGACGGCGACACCGAGGAGGCGACCGACCTGTACGAGTCGGCGGTGGAGGCGTGGCGGGGCCTCGACTGCATGTTGGACGTCGCGCTGACCGAGCTCGAGGCGACGCACCTCCTCGGTGCGGGCCATCCCCAGTCGACGCGGGCGAAGGAGGCCGAGGACCTCTTCACCGAGTACGGCGTCCCGGTGTTGCGACGGCGCTTGGACGAGGCCCTCGGACGTTGAACACCCGGCCCTAGCGCTGGATGCTCAGGCGTACGGGAAGATCTGCCGACGACGAGCCGAGGTCGATCTGGTAAGTGCCGGGCACGGTGACGTAGCGGCCCTGGCGGTAGATCTGGAAGCTCGCGGGCGCCAGGGTGAGGGTCACGGTGCGCGACTGGTGCGCGGCGAGTCCGACCTGGGTGAACGCCCGCAACTGGAGGGGTGGCTCGCCGGCGCCCGAGGGGTAGCCGACGTAGGCCTGGACGGCGTCGGCGCCCGGGCGGGCGCCCGTGTTGGTCACGCGCACGCGCACGCTCACTCCTACCGAGTTCGACGCGCTGGACACGAACGCGTTCGACAGCTGGAAGGTCGTGTAGCTGAGTCCGTCACCGAAGGCGAACAGTGGCGTCACGTGGTTCGCCTGGAACCAGCGATAGCCGATGTCGAGCCCTGAGCCGAAGGAGACGACACCGTTGACGCCGGGAAAGGACGCGCCGAGTGTCGTCGGCTGGGGCGTGGTGCTCGCGGGGAACGAGATCGGCAGGTGTCCCGACGGGTCGACCGTGCCGCGCAGGATGGCGGCGATGGCGGTGCCGTCCATCTGGCCCGGGTACCAGGCCTCGAGGACGGCCCGCACGTGGCTGAGCCAGGGCATGTAGACCGCGCCGCTCGTGTTGAGGACGACGATCGTGCTGGGGTTGACCGCAGCGACGGCTGAGATCAGCGCGTTCTCGTCGCCCGGCAGCGAGAGGCTCAACTGGTCGGCCCCCTCGGTGCTGAAGCTGCCGGCGAAGACGATCGCCACCTTCGCGCGCCGCGCGGCGGCGACGGCGGCGCCAATCGCGCCGGTGACGTCGCTAACGCCGAGCTTGGGCACGTCCTTCTTGGTGATCGCGAACCAGTGCGCCGACAGGGTGTAACGATGCCCCTTGACCATGTGCATGGTGGTCGCCCAGTTGGTGGGCCCGTGGACCCCGGGGGAGGCGAAGAGCGTGCGGCCGTTCACGCTGAACCACGTGTCGCCGACCTGTTGAAGGGCGAACTCGTAGGTGCCCGTGTGCGGGGCCCGCATGACCACCCGCCAGTGGCTCCAGCCATCGCCCGTGCCGACCTTGGCCGCGGTGGCGAGGGCCGGAGTGACCGAGTGGGCGAAGTCCAGCGCGAGGTCGGCCTTGCCGGGCTCACCGGTCGTCACAATCGGTGTCTGCTTGGGCGGCGCGACACCCGCGACGAGGTCGCTGAACTGCAGCTGGTCGAGCTCGAGCCCTCGGGGCCCGCCTTGGCTGTACGTGACCGTGGCGTGTCGGCCCCACGTCGAGGTGATCGCGGCCAGCGGCGTCACGACGTACGGCGCCTTCACGGTCGAGCTCCCCCCGCCGGCCGAGACCGGCGCGGTCTTGGCGTCGGCCCCGATGACGGCGATCGAGCCGGGGGACGCCGACAGGGGCAGGATCGACCCGCTGTTCTTCAAGAGGACGACGCCCGACTCAGCGGCGCGCAGCGCGACGCGCGCGTGCGCCGCGCTCGTCACCGTGCGCGCCAGGTCGATTGACCGCGGGTGGGCGATCAATCCGAAGGCGAACATCTGGGTCAGCACCGCGGTCACCGCCCGGTCGAGCGCCGCCATGGCGAGCCGGTGGTGCTGGACGAAACCGATGAGCTGGACGGCCGAGCCGGGCTTGACCAGTGAGAGCCCCGCGGCGAACGCCGGGGCGATGGACGCGATCGCCCGGTAGTCAGAGCGGGTGAAGCCGGCGAAGCCCCACGACTTCAAGGTGGCGTAGATGTAGGGGCTCGAGCAGGTGTTCACGCCGTTGAGCGAACCCATCGCGCACATCATCGACGCCACGTGGGCTTCGGTGACGGCGGCCTTGAAGGGGACGTTGTAGAGCTCTTGAAGGGCGCGCGTCGGGACGCTCTGGTTGACGACCCCGCGGGCGGTCTCCTGGGTGTAGCCCGTGAAGTGCTTCGCGTTGGCCATGACGCCGACCGACTGGATGCCCTCGACCGTCGCCACCCCCATGGCGCTCGTCACGATGGGGTCCTCGCCGTAGGTCTCGAAGATCCGTCCCGAGAGCGGGACCCTCGAGAGGTTGAGGTTGGGTCCCTGCAGAACGTCGAAGCCCTTGCCCAGGGCCTCCTGACCCATCGCCACACCGACGGAACGGGCGAGCGACGGGTCGAAGCTGGCGGCGACGTCGATCGACGATGGGAACTGCGTGACGCCCCGTTGGGAGCTTCCCACTCCCACCGGGCCGTCGGTCAGGGTCAGCGCGGGGATGCATAGTGACGGCACGGCGACATTCGTGTTCTCGACGTTGTTCCTCACCTCGAGCACCGCGAAATTCGCCTTCTGCCTCAGCGTCATTCGCGCGACGACCTCGCGAGCGAGCGTGCTCGGGCTGGCCGTGTGGTGGAGCGATGCCGCGACCCACGGGCATCGTGGCGCGGAGATGGCCGACGCGGCGAACGTCGATCGACCCGCGGCCGCGGCGCTCAACGGGGCCAGCAGCGTGATGAGGACGCAGATTCCCGTGGCTGCCCGCAGCGCGCGACCGCGCACTGAACCACTCTCGGGTATCGGACCTCTCATACGTCTCGACTCCTACTGGGCGGTGCCGGCACCTTGCGTCGGCGTCCGGACGCGTCGAGACGCTCCGCGCCGCGAGCTGAAGCTGGCCGGGGGGGCTGCCTCGACAGTACCGAAGGGGAAGATCGCGGTGACAAGGACCAAAGTCCCGTTCTGGGCCGAATCACCTCATCGAGTCGTTCAGGGGTCCGCTGGTACCGTGGGCTCCTCATGACGCCGGGTTCCCCCATCCAGGTCCATGGGGCGCGCGATCGGGCGCCGATGTCGGGCGCCGAGCGTCGCGACATCGTCTCTCGTCCCGCACCGGACGGATCATGATCAGCGGGGGGCAGTTCGCCACCTTCTTCGTCGCGTCGATGGCGATCATCGTGGCGCCCGGACCGAGCGTCCTGTTCACCCTGGCCCGCGGCGTGGCCTGGGGTCGGGCCGTGGCCGTGCTGACGGTACTGGGAAACAGCCTGGGGACACTCGTGCTCTCGGTCGTCGTGGCCCTGGGATTGGGCCCCCTCCTGGCCAGCTCCAAGACGTTCTCCGTCGTGCTGCAGCTGGCCGGCGGTTGCTATCTGCTGTGGCTGGGCGTGGAGGCGCTGCGCCACCGACACGCCCACGCGGCGGCGATGGTGAACCGCGAGGAGGTGCGGCCCTCGCGACTACACGTCATACGACAGGGGTTCACCGTGGGGGTCCTCAACCCCAAGTCGCTGGTCTTCTTCGCCGCGGTCTTCCCTCACTTCGTCGATCGGTCCAAGGGCCACGTCACCGTCCAGCTCCTGATCTTTGGCGGTGTGTTCAGCGTGATGGCGTTCTGCAGCGACGGCACCTGGGGCGTCATCGCCGGGACCGCCCGCGAATGGCTGTCGGGCTCGGCGCGGCGTCTGGTCACGCTGCGCACGACGGGAGGGTGCGTGATGATGACCCTCGGCCTGCTGATCGTCGTGACGGCCCTGACCTCATAGCGCCGCGCTGGGTTCGCCGGGCGGTTCCTACACTCACTGGGCGGAGGTAGGACGATGAGCATGAGGGGTGGGCCAGGCATGGCCGGGCTGCACATGGGCGCCCGATCGATGCGCACCGACCGCAAGCTCCTCGCGCACCACATCAAGAAGGGCACGCTGCCGCGCGTTCTGAAGTTCGCGCGTCCCTACAAGATGATCCTCGGAGTCTTCCTGGGCGCGGTCGTGCTCGACGCGGTGGTGAGTTCCGTGGCCCCCCTGGTCCTGCGAGCGATCCTCGACGTCGGAGTCAAGCACCGGCACGAGGGCCTCATCATCGGTCTGTCCCTGCTCACGGTCGGCCTGGCTCTGGTCGACG
>DAIOGY010000095.1:0-6108 GCA_036745005.1 Acidimicrobiales bacterium
GACCTCGAGCGCGACGACCTGGCCCAGCCCGAGGCGGTCACCGTGGTCGACCTCCCGCGCCGGCTCGGCACCTACCGGGGACGCCGAGTGCGCGAGTGGCTCGAGCGGGTCTCGACGCCGCCCGACGGCCCGCTCTTCGGGTTCCGCGGACCGAGCGCGCCCTACTGGGAGTTCCGCGGGGAACGCCCCAGCGTCGCGCTCATCGCCGCCGACCGCGGGCCCCAGCTGCTGCGCCGCAGCGACGACGGGTCGACCTGGGTGCGCTTCGGCTGGTTCGGCGACGACGTCTGGCTGGTCTGCGAGGACGCGTACGCCGTGCGCACGATGGAGGCCACGCGACGCACCTCGCTGGCCGGCAAGGACCTGGCGACGGCGCTGGGCTTTCGCCCGACCTACGTGCTGACCACCCTGTCGGCGCCCATCGACGGGCACTGCTACAAGAGCTGCACCGGACTGCTGCCGCGCAGCTGAGCTAGCGCGGCAGCTTGCCCGACGCCAGCGACTCGGCCATGGCCCAGCCGAAGACGACCAGGCGCTCGCCCCTGTCGCACTGGACGTCGGCGAAGAGCTCCTCGGCGCCCTCGGGCAGCACGGCCTTGGCGGCCACGTAGTCGAGCCCGCCCACCGGCCCGGGCGAGACGGTCATAACGAAGGTCTTGTCGTCGATGGCCTTCTCCGAACCGAATCGCTTGGCGAGGCGCCGGCCCCACGCCCGGTCCTCGCCGGTGGGTCGGTACCCGCGTCGCGGTACCACGTCCTCGAGCCCCACGAACGCCCGGAAGCCGTCGGCGGTGCACAGGCGCGCGCCCAACAAGACGTCCTCGTCCGGGAAGGCGAGCAGGGCCCGGCGGAACTGGTCGTGCAGGATCGCGCGCAGCGTCTGGTCCGACTTGGTGTTGCGGTCCACCAGCAGCAACCCGACGAGCAGCGACGGCGTGCCGCCGATCCGCTCGAGGGTGCCAAAGGAGTAGCCGCGCAACTTGGAGCCCTCACGCACGTAGGTGACGAGCACCCACTCCTCGCGCTGCTTGGAGAGGAAGCCGATGTCGAAGTTGGGTTCACGGTCGACGCACAGGTCAGCCATCTCCGCTAGTTCGGCGTCGCTGAGGGCGGTGGTGTCCTTCGTGGTGACGGTCATGGCCATAGGAGACCATTCTACGGGACTTCTGTGACCCGGGTTTCGGCCTAGGCCTTGATGACGTTGCGGCCGAATTCCGTGCGCAAATCGCCCACTACTCCCGCGATGTTGACGTTGAAGGCGGGGCCGAGCTTGTAGGTCTTGCCCGACGCGGCCTCCACGATGACCGGCGAGGTGCCCGGATAGCGCGCCAGTATCTCGCGCAGCGCGGCGATCGAGCTCTGGGTCAGGTCCTCGGGCCCCAGCGACAGGCGCAGCTCCTCGGCGCCGGGGTCGGCGCGCAGCACCGACACGTCCATCGCGCTGAAGCGCACCTCCTCGTCGCGGTGGTCGAGGCGGCCCTTGACCAGCACGACGTTGTCCTTGGCCAGGTACCCGCTGCACGCGGCGAAGGTCCGCGCCGAGAAGATGATCTCGGTCGAGCCCCCCAGGTCCTCGAGCACGACGCGCGCGTAGGGCTGGCCCGCCTTGGTCGTCCTCACCTGGACCTCGGTCAGGATCCCGCCCACGGTGACCGCGCGACCCGAGCCCACGAGCTCCTCGGCGCGCTCCATGACCTCGCCGATGGTCCCGTCGGTGCGCGCGCGCAGGGCCGTCTCCACCTTGTAGAGCGGGTGGTCCGAGATGTAGGTGCCCAGCATCTCGCGCTCGAACTCGAGCTTGACGCCCGGGTCGAACTCCACGTCGCCCAGGGGCACCTCGGTGCCCTCCCAGTCGTCGTGGCCCGCCTCGCCCAGCGAGGAGAAGAGCGTCGAGATCCCCATCGAGAGGTCCTTGCGCCGGCTGAGCGTGACGTCGACGATCTCTTCGAACTTGAGCAGGAGGGCCAGGCGGGCCACGCCCAGCGAGTCGAAGGCGCCGGCCTTGATCAGTGACTCCATGGAGCGCCGGTTGAGCACGATCGGGTCGACGCGGCGAACGAAGTCGTACACCGTGGCGAAGGGGCCGCGCGCGTCGCGCTCGGCCACGATGCGATCGACCAGCGCCTCGCCGACGTTGCGCACCGCCGCCATCCCGAACAGGATCGTCGCGTCGGCGGTCGCGCTCGGCGCGTAGTCGGCGAAGGACTCGTTGACGTCGGGGACCGCGACCGTGATGCCCATCTGTCGCGCCTCGTTGAGGTAGACCGCGGTCTTGTCCTTGTCCTCGCGGAACGACGTGAGCAGCGCCGCCATGTACTCCACCGGGTAGTTCGCCTTGAGCCAGGCGTTCTGGTACCCGAGGAACGCGTAGCCGTAGGCGTGGCTCTTGTTGAAGGCGTAGTCGGCGAAGGGCTCGATCTTGTTGAAGATCGCCTCGCCCAGCGCGCGGCCGTAGCCCTCACGCTCGGCGCCCGCGACGAACTTCGCGCGCTGGGCCTGAATCATCTCGCGGATCTTCTTGCTGCACGCCTTTCGCAGGTCGTCCGCCTCAGTCATGGAGAAGCCGGCGACCTTCGTGGCCACGCGCATGATGTCCTCTTGGTAGATCATCAGCCCGTAGGTCTCGCCGAGGATCTCCTCTAGGGCGGGGTGGTCATAGGACACCGCCTGGCGCAGGTTCTTGCGGTCGGCGTAGTCGTTGTGGACACCCTCGCTCAGGGGGCCGGGCCGGTACAGCGCGTTCAGCGCCGCGATGTCGTCGAACGAGGTGGGCGCGAGGCGGCGCATGAGCTGGCGCATCTTGTCGCCCTCGAGCTGGAAGATCCCGATCGAGTTGCCCAGGCGCAGCATCTCGAAGACCTTGGGGTCGTCGAGGGGCACGCGGTCGATGTCGAGCTCGACGCCGTGGCGCCGGCGCACGTGCTCGAGGGTCCGCTCGATGATGGCCAGGTTGCGCAGCCCCAGGATGTCCATCTTGAGCAGGCCCAGCTTCTCGATCGCCGACGCCTCGTACTGGGTGACGATGGGGGCGTCCTCGCCCGAGCCGTTGGGCGAGGACTTGCGCTGGACGGGCACGTACTCGAGCATCGGCTCCTTGGTGATCACGACCGCCGCGGCATGGATGCCGTCCTGGCGGCGCTTGTCGACGAAGCCCTTGGCCACGTCGACCACGTGGGCGACCTCGGGGTCGGACTGGTAGAGCGAGCGCAGCTCGGTGGCCTCGGCGTAGCGCGCCTCGTAGCCGGGCAGGCGCGTGAAGCACGCGCGCAGCGGCAGGTCCTGGCCCATCACCAGCGGCGGCATGGCCTTGGCGATCTTGTCGCCCAGCCCCGGCGGGTACCCGAGGACGCGGGCGGCGTCGCGCACCGCGGCGCGCGCCTTGATGGTCGAGAACGTCACGATCTGGGCCACGTGGTCGGACCCGTAGCGCTCGGCGGCGTAGCGGATCACGTCGCCGCGGTAGCGCTCGTCGAAGTCCATGTCGATGTCGGGCATCTGGCGCCGACCCGGGTTGAGGAAGCGCTCGAAGATGAGCCCGTAGCGGATCGGGTCGAGGTCCACGATGCGCAGGCAGTAGGCCACGCAGCACCCCGCCGCCGAGCCGCGGCCCGGGCCTACGCGGATGCCGTGCTCGCGCGCGTGGCGGATCAGGTCCCACACGACCAGGAAGTAGTCGGCGAATCCCATGTCGGCGATGACGCCCAGCTCGTAGTCGAGGCGTGCGCGCACCTCCGCGCTCACCGCGCCGTAGCACTCGTTCGCGCCCCGGTAGGTCAGCTCGCGCAGGTAGCGGTTCGCGCCCTCCTTGTGCGAGGCGTCCGAGAACCCGGCGGGCAGGACGAACTCGGGCAGCGCGTCGTTGTCGAACTCGATGGTGACCTGGGCGCGCTCGGCCACGGCCAGCGTGTTGTCGCACGCCTCGGGAACCTCGCGAAACAGGTGGCGCATCTCGGCCGAGGACTTGAGGTAGTGCTGATCGGAGTGGAAGCGGAAGCGGTCGGGGTCCGCGACCAACGACCCGGTGCCCACGCACAGCAGTGCGTCGTGCATCTCGGCGTCGCCGTGGTGCACGTAGTGCAGGTCATTGGTCGCCAGCAGCGGCGCGCCGAGGTCCTTGGCCAGCGCGATCAGCTGGGGGTTGGTGCGCGCCTGCTCGACCAGGCCGTGGTCCTGGAGCTCGATGAAGAAGTTCTCCGCGCCGAAGATCGACTGGAGGCGACCGGCCAGCTCGCGCGCCTGGGCAGCGTCGTCACGCAGCAGGGCCTGGAGCACGACCCCGCCCAGGCAGCCCGAGGTCGCGATCAGCCCGGGCGCGTAGCGCTCCAGCAGCTCCCAGTCCACGCGGGGCTTGTAGTAGTAGCCCTCGAGGAAGGCCATCGAGGAGAGCTCGCGCAGGTGCCGGTATCCCAGGTCCGACACCGCGAGCAGGGTCAGGTGGTGGTAGAGCTTCGCGCCGCCCTCGGTCTCGCCGCCGGTGTCGTCGATCTTGCCGCGCCGCGCGGGCCGGTCGAAGCGCGAGGTGGCCGACATGTAGGCCTCGAGGCCGAGCACCGGCGTCACGTCGTGGGCCCGGCACGTGTCGTAGAAGTCGATGACCCCGTAGAGGTTGCCGTGATCGGTGATGCCCAGCGCGCGCTGACCGTCGAGCTTGGCGGCCACCACGAGCTCCTCGACGCGCGCCGCCCCGTCGAGCATGGAGTACTCGGTGTGGTTGTGGAGGTGGACGAACTCCTCAGCCATGTCGCGGCGGCCTTTCGCTCGCGCGGATCGCGAGCCGCCGCGAGGCTAGAGCCCCCCCGTCACGCGCTTCGTGCACGACCTAGAGGTAGGTGCCCGAGCGGGGCTCGGTGGCGCCGGGGTTGAGCGAGCGGTCGCGCATCTTCTCGAGCTGGGCCGCCGCGGCGGCCTGCTGGGCGAAGAGCGACGCCTGGATGCCGTGGAACAACCCCTCGAGCCAGCCGACCAGCTGGGCCTGGGCCACGCGCAGCTCGGACTCCGAGGGCACGTCGGACGAGAACGGCAGCACCATGCGGCTCAACTCGCCGCCGAGGTCGGGCGACAGGGCGCCGGAGAGCTCGTGGATCGACGTCTGGTAGATCTCGCGCAGTCGCACCCGGCCGGCCTCGTCGAGCGGGGCCGAGCGCGCCTCGTCGAGCAGGGTCTTGACCATCGAGCCGATGCGCATGACCTTGGCCGGCTGAGAGATGAAGTCGCTGTTCTCCTCGGGCGCGGGCTCCTCGCCCTGGCCAGGGGCCAGGACCTCGTCGGGACCGACCGCCACGTTGTCGCTCTCATCTTCCATCTACGCAGTGTGCCAGACCCGGCGCCGCGCTCGTGCACTACTCGGGCGGTGCGCGCGGCGTACCTAGACTGACGCCGTGAGGGTGTCCACGCGCGGTGACTACGCCAGCCGGGCGCTGCTCAGCCTGGCGCTGCGCGCGGACCTCGCCGCGCCGGTCTCGGTGCGCGACCTGGCCGAGCGCACCGGGTTGCCCCAGCCCTACCTCGAGCAGATCCTGCTCAGCCTCAAGGGCGTCGGCCTGGTTCGCTCCAAGCGCGGCGTCGGCGGCGGGTACGTGCTCGCGCGCGCGCCCGAGACGGTGACCCTCGCCGAGGTCGTGGCCGCGGTGGACGGGCCGATCGTCGCGGGCGACTTCGGCGAGCCGCACCAGGACGGCGCCTGCGACCACGAGGGCCAGTGCGTCCTGCTGGGGGTGTGGGCCGACGTCGGCAACCACATGCGCGAGCACCTGGCCAGCTACACCCTGGCCGACATGGTGGTCCAGGCCCGAGGCGGAACCCCGGTCAAACGAACCCACAGCGCCTGATTCGCGTACCACCGAGGAACCTTGCGTCGGCAAGTATCACGTGGTAAATTAGTGATGCGCTGGTAGGAGAAATTCCGGGCCTCCCGGGGCGACGACGGAGTTCGTGACGAGGAGAGATAGATGAGCACCGCCCCCCACCGTTCATCGGTCAACACCAATGACCTGTTAGGCCTGCTGATGCGGGACCTGGACCGCTACCCGATGCCCAACTACGACGAGCAGGTCGAGCTCGCCAAGAGGGTCACGGCCGGCGACGAGGAAGCCAAGAAGCAGATGGTCG
>DAIOGY010000096.1:0-6067 GCA_036745005.1 Acidimicrobiales bacterium
CTCGTGGCGTCGGCTCGAAGGCACGGATCGTGAGGTCCCCGGCGACGAGCCGGAGGCGCGTGTGAACATCCTGACCGTCTGCACGGGCAACGTCGCGCGGTCGGCGATGCTTGGCTTCATGCTCACGTCGATCGCCCGCGAGAGCGCGAGCCAGTGGAGCGTTCGATCCGCCGGCACCCACGTCATCGAGGGCTCGACCATGAGTTCGCGAACTCGCGACGCCCTCCTGTCCGTCGCCGAGCTCGGCGACCACCGCTTCAGCGCCCACCGGAGCCACCAGCTCACGCCACGCGACGTCGCGTGGGCCGACGTGGTCCTGGCCGCCGAGGCTGATCATGTCCGCTTCGTCAGAAGACTGGCGCCGCGCGAGATGGCTCGCGTCGTACAGATACGCCAGTTCGTCCTCCACGCACCGCCCGGCGAGCCCATCGGGCGCCAACTGGCCGTCGTGAGCGGACTCGAACTGGACGCGACGCTCGACGTCGCCGATCCCGCCGGTGGCGACCAAGGCGACTACGACGCGATCGCCCGTTCTCTCTGGCGTCTGGCACTCGACTTTGCGGCGTTGACGAGCGCTTGAGCCGGGGCGCAGCCGCTCGACCGGCGTCGAGTCCGCAGGTTCCCGGTACTGTCGCGGAGACGTCCAGGCCGTGGACCTCGACGTCAGACGGGAGTGGCCCATGGAGAAGCGACTGGTGACGCGCTATGCGACAAGCTCATCGGAGGCCGCCGACGAGAACCAGCGCCGTATCGAGGGTGTCTTCAGTGCGCTGGCCGCCGACCAGCCCGACAACGTCAGCTACCTCGTGCTGAGGCTGGCGGACGACTCCTTCGTTCACGTGTCCTTCCACAACCACGGCGACCATGACGTGAATCCGATCTCCTCGACGGCGGCGTTCGCGCACTTCCAACAGGACCACGCCGATCGCCGCGAGGGCGGCGTCGACCAGCAAACGGCCAGCCTGGTGGGTGCCTACATCACCGTGATCGACTGAGGCGACGACGTCGGTGCCTCACGGTGTCGGTTACACCTAGTCGCGCTGCACCGCGCGCAGGCCACCCCAGGCGAGGGTGGCCGCCCGGGCGGCCAGCCGCTCGGCCTCGGCCGGCGATGGCGCCGGCCAGCCCGCCGCCGCCTGCTGGTAGAGCCACGCCGCCGCGGCGCCTTCGGCGATCCCGACCACCCCGGCGGCGAGCTGGTGGCGGTGGTCGTCGCTGATGGAGATGTCGATGTACGGCTCGACGAACGAGACGAGACCCGCTTCTAGGTTCCTCAACTCCGCGGCCGTCTCGCCCTCGTGGGAGTGGATGAACAGGATGCGAAAGGCGTCGGTCTCGGTGACGACCATGTCGAAGTAGACGCGAAAGGCGACCTCGATCTTGGCGCGCGGGGAGGGTTCGGTCGACACCGCGGCGGACAGGGACGTGAGCAGCGTGCTGGCGGTCTGGGCGACGATCTCCCGGTAGAGGTCGGTCTTGGAGTCGAAGTACTGATAGAGGATCGGCTTGGTGAAGCCGGCCTCCTTGGCGATGTCGTCCATCGTGGTCGCCTGGAATCCGCGCTCGGCGAAGATGGCGCGCGCCACCAGCAAGAGCTGGTCACGGCGTTCGGAGTGCTGCGGTCGTTCGTCCGCGAGGGCCATCGCGACCACGTTAGCGGTCACCGGGCGGCCTCCTCGAGATTGAGGACCCGGGCGAGCGTCGCCGGCAAGTCGTCGAGGTTGAAGTGGCGTCGGGCCACCACGAGGTTACCCTCGAGCACGCTCGCGTCGGGTGCGTCGAGGAACGACGAGAACCGCGCCACGTCGTCGAGACCGAAGAACGTGAAGCCGAATGACTCGATCTCGCGCGCGACGGGGTAGCGGTGCAGCGCCAACGGACGCCGGTGCGTGACCGACTCGAGCACCGGGTTGCCGAAGCCCTCCCAGGTCGAAGACATCACCACCAGATCGGCCGCGGCGTACGCGTCGTGGACGCTTCGACCCACGGGAAGGCCGCGGCGGACGTCGACCCGCGACCGACGCAGCAGACGACCCAGCTCGTCCTCGTAGCCGTCCTCGCTCGGCCCGAGGATCCATAGCGCGGCACCCAACTCGCTCGCCAGCTCGAGCGCCGCCGCCACGTTCTTGCGGGCGATGGCGCGACTTGCCAGCAGGGCGACGCGTTGGTCGCCGAGGTCCATGGCGCGCCGTGTCGCCGCGCGCTCGCCCGCCGGCGGGTCGCAGTCGAAGGAGTTCATGATGAGCGTCGAGTCGATGCCGCGGGCCGCGAGCTCGCGCCGAGACAGCTCGTTGATCGTGACGTGGCGCCAGGTGGGGGCGGCGCGCGGCCCCTCGAGGTGGGACAGTTGAGCGCGCTGCCAGGCCAGGTCGTGGTGGTGGAACAGCGCGCGCCGGCCCTCCAGAACGTCGTAGAGTCCGTCGCGCGCGGCAGGGTTGAGCGGCAGCGACGCCAGGTTCTCCACGATCACGAGGTCGCATCCGTCAATCGCCTCACGCAGCTCGTCGTGGCGCGGCGCCGACGCCGCGTCCATCGCGAGGCCGTCCACGATGACGTCGGCGCGTCCCGTGCCGGCGATCGTCCTCACTTCGTGGCCCAGGGTGGCGAGCGCGCCGCACCACTTGGCGGCCTCGATCGCGACGCCGTCGGAGCCGCCGAGGCGAAAACTCACGACGCCGACTCGGGCCATCAGTCAACGCTACGGGCCGTGGGTGCGTTTTTCGACCGGTAGTAGGCTCGTCGGACGTGGTCGGCCCTGGCGGCGGCCCGTTCGTCGGAGGACCCCTTGGCCCAGCGTGCGCTGATCACCGGTGTGACCGGCCAGGACGGGTCCTACCTGGCCGAGTTCCTCCTGGGCGAGGGATATGAGGTCATCGGGGTGATGCGCCGTAGCTCCACCGTGAACATGGAGCGCATCGGCCACCTCCAGGACCGCCTGACGCTCGTCTCGGGCGACCTGATGGACGAGATCTCGCTCATCAACATCCTGCGCGATCACCGGCCCCACGAGGTCTACAACCTGGCGGCGCAGAGCTTCGTCCAGGCGTCGTGGACGCAGCCGGTGCTGACGGGCGAGACGACGGCCCTGGGCGTGACGCGCCTGCTCGACGCGATTCGCATCGTCGACCCGGAGATCCGCTTCTACCAGGCGAGCTCGTCGGAGATGTTCGGCAAGGTGCGCACGGTTCCCCAGAACGAGTCGACGCCGTTCTACCCGCGCAGTCCCTACGGCGTCGCCAAGGTCTACGGCCACTGGATCACCGTCAACTACCGCGAGAGCTACGGGTTGCACGCCACCTCGGGCATCCTGTTCAATCACGAGTCGCCACGTCGCGGCCTGGAGTTCGTGACGCGCAAGGTCACCCACGCCGTGGCGCGCATCAAGCACGGCCAGGACACCGAGGTGCGCATCGGCAACCTGGACGCCCAGCGCGACTGGGGGTACGCGGCGGACTACGTGCGCGCGATGTGGGCGATGCTCCAGCGCGACCAGCCCGACGACTACGTGATCGCCACCGGCGTCACGCACACCGTGCGCGAGCTGTGCGAGGTGGCCTTCGCGGCGGCGGGGCTGCGCTACGAGGACCACGTGGTCGTCGATCCCGCCTTCCTGCGTCCGGCCGAGGTCGATATGCTCGTCGGCGACGCCGCCAAGGCGCGCGCGGTCCTGGACTGGAAGTGCGAGGTGGACTTCCACGGCCTCGTGGAGATGATGGTCGCGGCGGACCTCCAAGCGCTCGCGCGCTGAGGCGACGTGGACACCGGAGCGTCACCCGCGGTCACCCTGCGCGACGCCGTCGCCCTGCTCAACGACTACCCCCTGTTGAGCGGGGTCACCCTCGACATTGACGCCGCCACGCTGACCGTCGTCACGGGGGCCAACGGCGCGGGCAAGACGAGCCTGCTGATGATGCTCGCCGGTCTCGTGCGCCTCAGCCGCGGCGCAGGCGTCGTCGCGGGCGTCGACCTCGCGACGGGCGACCTGCGAGAGCTGCGACGCCGGGTCGGCTGGCTCGGCCACGAGGGCTCCTTCTACGACGATCTCACCGCGCGCGAGAACCTGACCTTCGCCGCGCGGGCGCTCGAGCGGCCCCTCGACCTGGTCGACCCGGCGCTCGAGCGAGTGGGACTGGCGAGCCGCGCCGACTCGACGGCGCGGCGCCTGAGCGCGGGCCAGCGCCGGCGCCTGGGTCTCGCCTGGCTGATCGTGCGCCGCCCCGTGCTCTGGCTCCTCGACGAGCCGTACGCGTCGCTCGACGACGAGGGCCGCGGATTCTTCGACAACCTCATCGGTGACGTCGTCGACGCCGGCGCGACCGTCGTGGTGAGCGCGCACGACCCGCTTCGGGCCGCGCGCCTGCGCCCGCGCACCGTGGTGCTGGCCGGAGGGCGCCTCGCGGGGGAGCCGACGTGATCCGCACCGCGCTGCTGGTTGCGGGCAAGGATCTGCGCGTCGAGGCCCGCAGCCGGGTCCTGCTCTGGCAGGTCGTGCCCTTCGGCGTGATGGCGCTGCTGCTCAGCGGACTGGCCCTCGGGCCCCAGCGCGCCGGTCGCTCGGACGCCGCGCCCGGGCTGTTCTACCTCGTCGTCGTCCTGGTCGCCCTGCTGATGATCAACCGCAGCCAGGGCATCGAGCGCGCCCCCGGCACGCGCGCGTCGATCGCCACGCTGGGTCTGGACCCTGCGGGGATCTACCTCGGCAAGGTGCTGGCCCTCGCCGTCGAGCTCTGGCTCAGCGCGGTGGTGCTGCTCGCCGGCGCCGTGCTGTTCTTGCACACGGCCCTTCACGGCACGCTCCTCGCCCTGCCCAGCGTGATCGAGACCCTCGCGGCCCTGGCCGCCGCGGGGACGCTCTACGGGGCCCTGAGCGCGGGCGCGGCCACGGCGACCCTCCTGCCGCTCGTGGCCCTGCCGGCCTTCGCGCCGCTGCTCATCGCGGGGGAGCGCTCCTTCGTCGCGGCCCTGCACGGCGGGGCGCTCTGGGAGTGGTGGGTGATCGTGACCGTGGCGCTCGTCGCCTACCTCGGGGTCGGCATTCTCCTTTACGGTGTCTTGGAGGATTCGTGATGAAAGCTCTCGTCGACCGCTTGCTGGGGCCCGTCACGCTCGTGGCGCTGGCGGTGACGGTCTGGCTCGGGCTGTGGGTCACGCCGCCGGACGTGCATCAGGGGAACCTCGCGCGCCTCGTCTACGTCCACCCGGCCCTCGCGTGGGTGGCGCTGTACCTCTCGTTCGGCACGGCGACGATCGCCAGCGCGCTGTACCTGTGGCCGCGCACCCGTTCAGAGGTGCTGGACCGCGTCGCCCACTGCGCCATGGAGGTCAGCGTCGTCTTCATCGCCCTGACGTTGATCACGGGCTCGATCTGGGGTCGGCCCACCTGGGGGGTGTGGTGGGCGTGGGACGCGCGGCTCACCTCCACCGCGGTGCTGGGACTGCTCGCGCTCGGCTACCTCGCACTTCGCCGGGCCACCGACGACGCCCACGTGCGCGCGCGCCGCGGCGCGGTGTACGTGCTCCTCGCGGCGATCAACGTGCCCATCGTGCACTTCTCGGTGCTGTGGTGGAAGACCCTGCACCAGAACGCGACCGTCTTCACGGCGGACCGGCACCTGCTCATTCACGGGATCATGGCCTGGACGCTGCTGGTGAGCTTCGTGGCCTTCTCCCTGGCCTTCGCGTGGCTGCTGCGCGCGCGCTACCGCCTCGAGGCCTCCCGCGGGGCGGTCGCCGACGCGGTGGTCGAGCGCGCGCTCGACGAGCGCCGTCGCGAGGGGGTCGTCTGATGGGCTACGTCGACGCGGGGTACGCGTTCGCCCTCGGGGGGCTGGCGCTCTACGCGCTCTCCATCTGGTGGCGGGGACGTCGTGACCCGCACTGAGTCGGCCTTCGATCTCGCGCCGGTCGACGCGCCCGCGGCGCCGCGCCGGCGCCGGCGCCGCGTCATCGCGGTCGCCGTCGTGCTCGTCGCGTGCGTCGGGGTCCTGCTCGGCCTAGGCCTGCTGCGCTCGCTCAACTACTTCGAGACCGTCGACCAGGCGCTGGCCCAGCGCGCGACCCTCGGCAC
>DAIOGY010000097.1:0-6014 GCA_036745005.1 Acidimicrobiales bacterium
CATGGCTACTTTCCCTTCTTGCGCGGCGACGGTTGCTCAAGGCCAGCCAGCTGCCGGAACTCGTTGGCCAGGGTCGCTCCGCTGCGGTTCTCGTTGGCGATGACCAGGAGCGTGTCGTCGCCGGCCACACTGCCCAACACACCGTCCAGGGCGCTGCGATCGAGTGCCGAGGCCACGACGTGGGCACAGCCGGGCGGCGTGCGAATCACGACCAGGTTGGCCGAATTGTCGACCGACACGACCCACTCGCCCATCATGCGGCGCAGGTGCTCCAGGGGCGCCGAGCTCACCTTGGGACCGGAGGAGATGACGATGCGGCGGGCTCCGTGCTCGTCACGGATCTTGATGGTCCCCAACTCCTGGAGGTCGCGGGTCACCGTGGCTTGCGTCGCCGAGAAGCCCTCGGTCTGCAGACGCGTCACGATCTGCGCCGCGGTCGATATCACGTTTCGTTCCAGGAGCTCGGTGATGCGGTGTTGACGTTGCGTCTTGGTCATGTGTCCTCTCCGTTCATCCATCGCAAGGCGCCGACCATGGCGGATCGGCGGTGCCACACTTGGCGCCACACGAGTGACCGGACCCCGTCGAGGACCTCATCGGTGATCTCGTCACCGCGGTGGGCCGGCAGGCAGTGCAAGATGACCGCGTCCGGCGCGGCGCGTGTGAGCAGCGCGGCATCCACCCGGAAGGCCGCGAGGTCGTGACGGCGCGCGGCGGTCTCTCCCTCCGAGCCCATCGAGACCCAGGCGTCGGTGTAGACGGCCTCGGCGCCAGCGACGGCGTCCTCGGCGCTATCGCAGAGTCGGAGTTTCCCACGGGCGACCGGGGCGAACGGGTCCTCGTCGCCGCCCGCGGCCAGCTGGTATCGCGCTGGCGCGCCGACGGACACGTCGACTCCCACTCGCAGCAACGCCACGGCCAGAGAGCGTGTCACGTTGGTCGCGTCGCCCACGTACGCCACGGACAGACCGTGCAGGCCGGCGACGTCGCCGCCCGCAAAGTGCTCCGCCAAAGTGAGGACGTCGGCGACCGCCTGCGTAGGGTGCGCCACATCACTGAGGAGGTTGACCAGGGCCATGCGGTCGTTGGTGGCTCGGGTGATGCGCGCGAAGACCCCGTGGTCCCTCACCCGTAGAGCGGCGATTGAGTACATCTCGCTCAGTGTGCGTCCGATGTCCTCGGCCGACTCTCGTCGGTCAAGACCGATCTCGTCGTCGCTGAAGAAGGTCGCGTAGCCTCCGAGCTCGTGCACCGCCACCGAGCACGACGCCCTGGTGCGAAGACTGGGCCGCTCGAAGACCAGGGCAACGCCTTGGCCCTGTAGGGCCTGGTCATCCAGCGGCGCCGTGGCGAGTTCCAGGACGCTCCGATACGCCGAGTCGTCCAACCCGCTGATGGTCACCAGGTGCCGGGTCACGCGACGACCTCGGTCACCACGGCCACCCCCGCCAGGGTGTCGCGCAGCGCGTGTGAACGCGCGCCGTTGGACATCGTCACGGCGCCCGCACCGCCACTCAGGGCGTCCAGGGCGGCGCGGAGCTTTGGCCGCATCCCCTCTCGCGCCCGGTCTGACTCCAGCATCGATGCCGCCTCCTCGCGCGTCAGTCGGGTGACGCCACTCGTCGGATCGTCCGGATTGGCCCTGACCTGATCGACGTCGCTCAGCAGGACCAGGGCGTCCGCGTCCAGCGCCGCGGCCAGAGCGCCAGCGGCCGTGTCGGCGTTGACGTTCAACAGCGAGCCCGTGTCGTCGTTCGCGATCGGAGACACGATCGGGGTGACGCCGAGAGACCACAGACTCGTCAGGAGTGCGGTGCGAACGATCGGGGCACCCCCGACCCTCCCCCACGCCGATCCCAGCGCCGCCGACGTCAAGAGACCATCGTCGCTGCCCGAGAGACCGACGGCCCGCACACCGGCTCGAGTGAAGGCCGCGACGATCTGCACGTTGACCAGTGACAGCGCCATCGCCACCGCCGCCATGGTGTCGTCATCGGTGACGCGCAATCCCTCGCGAAACGCCGGGGCGCGCCCCAGACGGCCGAGCAGATCCGCAATCTGGGGCCCGCCGCCGTGGACGATGACGCACTCCGTCCCTTCGGAGCGCAGGAGCGAGACGTCACGGGCCAGATCGGCGAGGACCGGCGCGTCGGCATCAAGACGGTCGAGCGCGTGTCCACCCATCTTGACGACCACCCGTCTCACGGCGTTACGCCCGTCAGGGGCAGGCCGTCCCTCTCGTCACGGCCCGTGGCGACGTTCCACGCCTGCACGGCTTGGCCGGCCGCTCCCTTGATCAGGTTGTCGAGGGAACTCAGCGCCATGAGCCAGCCGGTGCGCTCGTCCACCCGAGCACTGACGAAGCACAAGTTCGACCCCACCGGATCCTTCAACGTCGGCGGCTCGTTGGACACGACAATGAACGGCTCATCGTGATAGGCCCCGCGCAGCAGCGAGAGGGCGGCGAGGGTGTCGAAGCCGTCCGCGGTGACCCGTGCGTACGCGGTCACCAAGAGGCCCCTGCTCGTCGGCACCAGGTGGGGCGTGAACAGTATCTGGGCGTCGAGCTCCTGTTCCATCTCGGGCGTGTGACGGTGATGCTGCAGGCCGTAGGCCTCGGCGTTGGCCGCGAGCCGGGAGAAGTGGAGCCGGTCGCTCGTCTGACGTCCGGCGCCCGACGCTCCGCTCAACGCATTGACGACGATGCCGGAGCGCTCGATGACCCCGGCGTCGATGAATGGGCCGAGGGCCAGGGAAGTCGCCGTGGGATAACACCCCGGCACGGCGACGAGCGTGGCACCCGCGAGCTCCGCACGGTGTCGCTCGACGAGTCCGTAGACCGCGCTGGCCAGCAGCCGCGGGGCGCGATGCTCGGCGCCGTACCACGCGGCGAACGTCACTGGATCCTTGAGTCGGAAGTCCGCCCCCAAGTCGAGGACGGTGACGCCGCTCTCCACCAGGCGCGGCACCACGTCTTGGCTCTCACCATGGGGCAGGGCCACGAATGCGACGTCGACGTCGCCGCTCAGGGCATCGTCGGTCGAGGAGAACTCCAGTCTGGGGTACGCCGCCGCCAGGGCGGGCACGTGGTCAGCGACGCGCTTGCCCACGCTGGACGCACCCGTCGCGACGACCACGTCCAGATCGGGGTGCGACGCCGCCAGGCGCAACACCTCCGATCCGGCGTATCCCGACGCTCCCACCACGGCCGTCCGCATCCTGCCATTTTATGCACACACTCTGGGTTTTATGCAAATGGCCCGGTTCGCCGCTAGGCTGGCGGCGTGTCGCGCCGTGGATGGACCCTCTTCATCGCCATGTCGATCATCTGGGGCATCCCGTACCTGTTGATCAGGGTGGCCGTTCGACATATGGATCCCGGCGTCCTCGTGTTCTGCCGGACCCTGCCGGCGGGTCTCTTGCTCACGCCCCTGATACTCAAGCGTCACCAGGTGGGGGCCATCCGGGACAACTTCCGGTGGATCGCCACCTTCGGGGTCGTGGAGTTCGGCATTCCCTGGTACTTGATGTCCACGTCGGAGCGTCACCTCACGAGCTCTCTGACCAGTCTGATCATCTGCGCCGTGCCGCTCTTCGCGATCGTGGCCCAGCGATTCCGCCGTACCGAGGAGCGAGTCACGGGTCGACGACTCCTAGGGCTCGGCGTGGGCGCGGTCGGCGTGGCCCTGCTCGTCGGGCTCAGCGTGAGCGGAGGCTCGTTCACGTGGATTGGCTTCATGCTCCTCGTCTGCGTGGGGTACTCCGTGGGACCCCTGATCCTGGCCTCCAAGCTCCAGGACGTGCCCGGCGTCGCGGTGGTCGTCGGGGCCACGCTGACGATCGCCGTCCTCTGGTCCCCCTGGGCTCTGACACATTGGCCCCACGCCGCGACGGGCGAGACCTGGGCTTCGGCCGCCGCGCTCTCCGTCGTCTGCACCGCCGGCGCCTTCATGGTCTTCTTCGAGCTCGTCCGCGAGGTCGGTGCCACGCGCAGCGTCGTCGTGACCTACCTGAACACGGCTCTCGCCGTCATGCTCGGCATCACGTTCCTGCACGAGCCGCTCACCGCGGCCATCCTGGCCGGATTCCCCCTCGTCCTGGTCGGCAGCGTCCTCGCCACCACTCCCACTAGCGAAGTTGAGTCACGAGACCTCGAACTCGCCTGAGACGCGGATGTCGCCACCCACGAGCAGCCACACGCGGGAGCGGCTCGACACCAACTCGACGACGTCGCCGTACTCGATGGCGCCGTGGTGGGTCACGCTCGCCCCGCGCGTCCCCGTCGGGATCACCTCGACCACGGCGGACCACACCGCCGCGTTGTTGACGTGACCGATCACGTCGAGGTCGCTTCGCCGAACCGCCCACTCGCGTCGCGCGGCATCGGTGTCCACTGGCGGCGTCGTCACCCGACCGGGGACACGTCGACCAGCGGCTGCTGAACCGTACACGTCGAAGAACTCTGGACGGACCCGGCGCGGACGGCCCTCCTCGTCAATCGGCACCCACAGTGAGGCCGCCTCGATCAGGACCGTGCCCTCAACTCCGACGTCGGTGCGACGCTCGGCCCACGCGGCCCCCGTGCCGCCGCACCAGGTCGTCAACGTGACCGTGTCAGCAAGCCGGGGCCATCGATCAGCCTCGCGGAGCCGCCACGACGTGCGCCGGGCCACCCACACGTCATCCGACACGATTCCCGCATCGGCCCAGTCGTCGCTGCCCGCGTCCTGGAGGAAGCGCGCCAACCCGTCCACCCGGAGGCGCCCGTCGATGCCCGCGTCGCTCAGCCGAACCGGCCGCGACGACGAGAAGGTGCGACCGTGCTGAGGGCGCTCGACGAACTCGACCATCGTCTCAACCTAACGTTCGCGGACAGAGCGCCGTCAACGCAGTTGCGCGCCGAGCGCCGCTGCGGCGTCGATCAATCGTCGCCGGTGATCCCCGATCTCCGACTCGGTCAGCGTCGCGTCCGGCGATGAGAAGCTGACGCGAAACGCGAGACTGCGCGCACCGGTGAAGTGAGCCGGGTCCGTGTACGCATCAAACAGCTCGACGCGCTCGACCAGGGCACTGGCGGTCCGCAGGGCTTCAGCGAGATCGGCGGCCGCGAGGGAGACGGGCGTGACGAAGGCGAGGTCAACGCCAGCGCTCGGGTACCGGCTCGGCACCACGACCTCCTGACGGCGACGGGTCGCGCGCCCGGAGTCGACCAATGCGTCGAAGTCGAGGTCCACCAGTCCGATCCTCCGATCGGCGGTGGGCACGAGACGTGCGACCACCTCGGCGTCGGCCTCCCCCACCAGTCCGAGGGTCGAACCGGAGGCCGCGTCAACCAATGAGGCCGTGCGCGTGGGGTGCCACCCTGGTGGAGGATCGTCGAGCCGGCGCGCGACAACCCGTTCCAGTCCCAGGCGTTCCGCGAGAACCGACCACAACGCCACCGCCCGTGGCGCGTCGTCACCCGGCCGCCCCAGCAGGACCGTCACCCGCTCGTTCTCCTGCGGCAGCGAGAGTGACACCGAGCCGCCGACGCCGCCGCGGGCCACGTGCGGCTCGGCGGCCTCCGTGGGATGCACGAACACGGTGCCGATCTCCGCGAGCACGACGTCGCCGGTCCCGCGTTCGAAGTTGCGGCCCCACGCCTTCACGAGTCCCGTGATCAGGGTGGCTCGGAGCACCGATTCGTCCGCGGACAGCGGGTTCGTGACCCTCACCCGCGGCCGGCCGGCGTCCAGCAGGTCGAAGTCCTCATCGCTGCCGAGGGTCGCGGTCCACGCTTCGAACACGCCAATGTCGACGAGCACGTCGCGCACCCGACGACGCAGGACCTGGCGCTCGGTGAGGCCACCGGGTGACGGCCAGGTGGGCGTGTGGCGCGGGAGCCGGCTGTAGCTGTACATCCGCGCGATCTCCTCGATGACGTCGGCGCGCCCCGCCACGCCACTGCGCACGTCAGGTCGCGCCGATGGCGCGGTGACCGTCATCGCCGGGCCGTCGCGCACCACGGCAAAGCC
>DAIOGY010000098.1:0-5950 GCA_036745005.1 Acidimicrobiales bacterium
ACCAGGACCCGGTGCGTCCGAAGCCGCACATCACCTCGTCGGCGATGTAGACGATGCCGTACCGGTCGCAGATCTCACGCACACCGCGCAGGAAGCCCTCGGGAGGCACCATGATGCCCGCGGTGCCCGGAACCGTCTCGAGGATGATGGCGGCGAACGCCGCCGGCCCCTCGAAGAGGATCGTGTTCTCCAGGCTCGCGAGCGCGCGCTCGCACTCCTCCTGGGGCGTCGTCGCGCCGTAGACGGTGCGGTACAGGAACGGCCCGAAGAAGTGCACCACGCCCGAGGTGCCGTTGTCGTTCGGCCAGCGGCGCGGGTCTCCGGTCAGATTGATGGACGTCGACGTCGCGCCGTGATAGCTGCGGTACGTCGCGAGGACCTTCTGGCGACCGGTGTGGAGTCGGGCCATCCGCACGGCGTGCTCGACGGCCTCGGTGCCGCCGTTGGTGAAGAAGACCTTGGCCGCGCCATCGAAGGAGTGGTCCAGGATCAGCTCGGCGGCGCGGTAGCGCGACTCGTAGGCGTGCTGGGGCGCGATCGTGCACAGGGTGCCGGCCTGCTCCTGGATGGCTCGGACCACCGCGGGGTGCTGGTGACCGACGTTGGTGTTCACCAGCTGGGACGAGAAGTCGAGGTAGGTCTTGCCCTCCTGGTCGGTCACGTAGACGCCCTGGGCGCCGGTGACCACGAGCGGGTCGATCGTCGCCTGCGCGGACCAGGAGTGAAAGACGGACGCCCTCTCGCGCTGCTTCGGCGTCATCGTTGATCGGTCGCTCTGCATCCTGCGTCTCCCTCCGTCGCCACAACGAGAGTATCGCCGTGACCCGATGGCCCCCGGGCGCACCGTTCTGGTGGCCGGTGCCGGCGTGTAGGGCCTACGTCGTCAGGACCACGTTGACCGGGTCGTCGCCGCGTTGCATCCGCGTGACCTGCTCGCCGAGCAGCCGCGCCATCCGCGGCAACATCGCCGACGTGGCCCCACCGACGTGGGGGGAGATGAGCACGTTGGGCAGTGCGAAGAGCGGGTGTCCGGCGGGGAGCGGCTCGGGGTCCGTGACGTCGAGGGCCAGGCGGAGTCGCCCGCGGCTCGCGTGCGCCAGCAGCGCGCTGGTGTCGGCCACCCGTCCGCGCGAGACGTTCACGAGCAGGCTGGCGTCGCGCATGGACGAGAGGAACGCGTCGTCAATGAGATGGGTCGTCGCCGGGGTGAGCGGGACGATGACGACCACGACGTCCGACGCCGGGAGCAGCCGGTGAAGGGACTCGATGCCGTGGATCGTGCCCCGCTCGTCCGACCGCTCGGTGAGCCCGAGGCGCTCGACGGTCACCTCGTATCCGCGCAGTCGTGACTCGATCGCCCGGCCGACGCCGCCGTAGCCGACCAGCAGGACCGTGGCATCGGCCAGACTCTGATGCCACTGCGGAGCCCAGCGACCCTGTTCGCTGGCGCGCACGAAGTCCGGGATGCCCCGCTGGGACGAGAGGATCAGCGCCATCGTGAGTTCGGCCGTGGAGGTTTCGTGCACCGACACCGCGTTGGCGAACACGTGGCCCGGTGGCAGCGCCTCGGCCACCCCGTCGTAGCCGACCATCTGACTTTGGACGAGGCGCGTCGTGACGTCGGCGAGCCGGCTGAGCAGCGTCGGCGCGCTCATGTAGGGCGGCACGACGATGTCGATCTCGTCCGCGGGCGGGGGTCCGGTCATGTCCCACTCGACGACGCCGACCCCCGGCACGAGGTCGACCAGGGCGTCGCGCAGCTGCGCGGTGGGGACGCTCACGGTGACGCGCTGGGAGGTCATCGATCAGGACCCGGAACGCCGCTCCCAGTCCAGGCCCGACAGTGAGGCCAGGGCGCGGATCAGCGACTGGGTCCCGTCCGTGCCACCATCCTGGGCCTGAAGGGCCACGTAGAGCTGATGAGCGAGCGCGAGGCCGGGGAGCGCGAGGCGCATCCGGCTGGCTTCGGCCAGCGCGATCCCCATGTCCTTGACGAAGTGATTGACGTAGAAGCCCGGTGCCATGTTGTTGGCGATCATCCGCGGCGCCAGGTTCGACAGCGACCAGCTGCCCGCGGCGCCACCGCTGACCGAGGCCAGAACGGACTCCAGGTCGAGGTTCGCCCGATAGGCGTAGAGCAACGCCTCGCAGACCCCGACCATGTTGCTCGCGATGAGCACCTGATTCATCATCTTCGTGTGCTGACCCGCTCCCGGGCCGCCCTGCCGCACGATCGTCGAGCCCATGACCTCCAGGAGGGGGCGCAGCGCCTCGAAGACCTCCGCAGGGCCGCCCACCATGATCGACAGCGCCGCGTTGCGGGCCCCCACGTCCCCGCCCGACACCGGTGCGTCGAGCGCGTGGACGCCGCTCAGCTCGGCCCGTTCGGCGATCTCCACCGCCAGCGCCGGCTCGCTCGTGGACATGTCGACGAGGATCGAACCGGGCCGGGCCGCGGGTAAGGCGCCGTGAGGGCCGAGGATCACTTCGCGGACGTCGGCCGGGTAGCCGACCATCGTGAAGATGACGTCGCTCAGCGACGCCACCTCGCCGGGCGAGTCCGCCCACGTCGCTCCCGCCGCGACCAGGTCGCCCGCCTTGGCGCGCGTCCGGGTCGACACGGTCACCGAGTACCCGCGCGCCACGAGGTGCCCGCACATCGACGAGCCCATGACGCCGGTGCCGATCCAGCCGACGCGAGTCGTGGCCGGTGTCACGCTCTCGACGTCCGCCATCCCATGAATGTACCCTCGGCGACTCTCGCGGCGAGCGGGCCGAGGAGTGTCGCGTCGCCGCGCGCGCCGCTCACCACGACTCGACGGACGAGTCGTACATCGCCAACTCGTCGCGCAGGCGGTCCCGACCCCACCCGAGCAGCGGCGCCATGACGTCGCCGACGCGGCGGGCCGCGCGAGCACCGTGGTCCACCGTCTGGATCGCCACGTGGGTCCGGCGCGCCAGGACGTCGTCGAGGTGGAGGGCTCCCTCGTGGGTCACGGCGTAACTGACCTCACCGGTCAGGTACCCGTCCGAGCCCGCGAGCGGCTCGGCGAGGGACGGGTCCGTGCCGATGACGTCGAGCACCTCGGAGGCGAGCGAACCGTAGCGACGCAGCAGATGCTCGACCCACGCGGCGCTGACGCCCGTGTCGGCGGACATCTCGAAGCGAGCGTCCCACGTCGACGTCCAGTCGTCGCCGCCCACGATCACGACGCCGCGCGTGCGCGAGCCCGGGACGCCCCGCCCGAGCTGGGTGACCGCGCGGTCGACCGCGTCCTCGGCCATCACGCGGTAGGTCGTGAACTTGCCGCCCGCCACCACCACCAGCCCGGGCCGCGGCTGGCTCACGGCGTGCTCGCGCGAGAGCTTGGTGGTGGCGTCCGCGCCCCCGTCGAGCAGCGGACGAAGCCCCGCGTAGACCCCCACGATGTCGTCGCGTCGCAGCGGCGTCGTGAGCACCGAGTTGACGTGCGCCAGGAGATAGTCGACGTCGTCGGCGGTGGCCCGCGGCCTGGCCCGGTCGGCGTCGTAGTCGGTGTCGGTGGTGCCAATGATCCAGAAGCCGTCCCACGGAATCACGAAGAGCACGGAGCGCTCCGTGCGGGTGATGAGACCCGTTGAGAGCCGCAGCCGGTCTCGGCGAACGACGAGGTGCACGCCCTTGGACGCGCGGACCCGCAGGGGATCGGCGACCTCGGCCAATGCCTGGATGTCGCCGCTCCACACCCCCGTCGCGCTGATGACCACCTTCGCGCGAACGATCACGGTTCGTCCGGTCTCCAGGTCCATGATCTGCGCGCCGGTGACCCGGTCGCCCGACCGCTCGAGGCCGGTCACCCGCGCCCGGGAGGCGACGAGCGCGCCGTTGGTCGCGGCCGTGCGCGCGAGCATCATGGTGAAGCGGGCGTCGTCCACCTGCGCGTCGTAGTACTCGATGGCCCCGATGAGGCCGTCCGGGCGAAGCACCGGTGCGTCGCGCAGGGCGGCGCCCCGGCTCAGGTGACGGTGATGGTGCATGCCCGCGAGGCCGCCCGATCCGGTCGCCATGAGGTCGTAGAGGGCGATGCCGCTGCCCGCGTACGCCCGCTCCCAGATTCGGTGGGTCAGCGGGTAGAGGAACGCGACCGGCTGGACCAGGTGCGGGGCCAGCCGATGCACCAGGAGGCCGCGCTCGCGCAGGGCTTCGCGCACGAGGTGGAAGTCGAGCATCTCGAGATACCGCAGCCCGCCGTGGATGAGCTTCGAGGACCGCGACGAGGTGCCGCTGGCCCAGTCGGCGGCCTCGACGAGCCCCGTCGTGAGCCCCCTCGAGGCCGCGTCGAGCGCGATACCCGCCCCGACCACGCCGCCGCCCACGACGAGCACGTCGAGCCCGGGCGCGGCCTGCATCGCGGCGAGGGCGTCGCGGCGCGCGGTCGGCGACAGGCGGGCGGCCTTCACGGCGCCGCGTCGCCGGACGGGTCGCCGTCGCCCACCCGGTCGACGTGACCTCGCGACGGCCTCATGCCCGGCGGTGGACGCGCAGCTCGAAGACCCCCGGCACGTGCCATTCGGTCGAGAACACGATGGGCTGACCGCCCTTCGTGTGGTCCACTTCGACGATCTGCTGCAGGGCGCTGCCCACCTTGACCTTGAGCAGTCGGGACAGCCGCCGGTCCGCGGTGACGGGCACCAGCACGGCGTTGGCGCCGGCCACCGGCTCGCCGATCGAGGCCAGGACGTCGTAGAGCGAGCGGTTGAACGCCCGGTTGGCCACCCCCGCGAGGTATCGCTCCGGCACAATGTCCACCGAGTAGACGACGGGACGGCCGTCGGCCGTGCGCAGGCGCTCGAGGCGTCGCACCGGCTCCTCACGCGTGAGGTTCAGGGCGGCGCCCTCGTCGGCGGCAGCGGGCCGGGTCTCGACGGAGAGGACGCGCAAGCCCGGCGCCATGCCGGCCTCGGCGATCATGTGCGTGTAGCTGAGCGTCGCGTCGAGGGCGTGGCGGGGTCCGGGCAGGCCCACGACGTACGTCCCGCTGCCGTGGCGGCGCTCCAGGTAGCCGGCGGTCACCAGGGCCGAGACCGCCTCGCGGACCGTCGAGCGGCTCACGTCGAAGCGCGCGGCGAGTCCCTGCTCGTTGACCAGCTTGGTGCCGACGCGCAGGTCACCGGTGAAGAGATCGTGCAGGAGCCCCTGGCGCACCTCCTCGACCCGGCTGATCCTGGCCGTCGCCGTCGAGGTCATGTCGCGGCCGCGACGTCGAGGACGTGGCGGACCTGGGCCGCGACGTCCGGGGCCCCCGCGAAGAGCCCGTCGAAGATCGCCGAGCCGATCGTGAAGCCCCACGCGCCGGCCGACGCGAGCGTCGAGATCTGCTCGTCGTTCACCACCGAGCCGGCCGCGATGACGGGACCGGGCGAGGCCGCCACGACCTGGCGGGTGAGTTCGGCGATGTCCGCCGTGGCGTGACGGTACGCGAGGAGGTCGAGACCGAAGACCCCGGGCCTCGCGGTCAGCGCCGCCGCGCTCTCGGCGATCTCGCGGATGCTGCCCTCCAGGACGCTCGGATGGCCCACGACCCGGCCGGGGAATGGACAGTACCGGACCGATGAGCCCTCCAGAAGGGGCAGCACCGCGTCCGGCTGGGTTCCGCCCAGGACCCAGTCGACGCCCGCGTCCAACGCGGCGCGCACCGAGGCGACCTCGGCCTCACGGGAGGTCGAGACGACCTCGAGCATGGTCTCGAATCCGGCGCCGCGCGCGGCGCGCGCGATGGACCTCTGGCGCTCCGGCGTGGCGCCGACGTCCTTGAAGCCGAGGTATCGAAGTCCCGTCCCCGACAGCTGGTCGACGTAGTCGATGGCGTCGTCGATCGTGCTGTCGGAGTGGGTCAGCATGAAAATGAAGTTGATCATCGTCGGTCCTAACTGGTGGGCAGGAGGTCGAGCAAGGAGCGAATCACGAAGT
>DAIOGY010000099.1:0-5864 GCA_036745005.1 Acidimicrobiales bacterium
CGCCTTCAAGAGCTGGGACAGCGCGAGGTCCTCGAGACCGTTGCGTGTCGACGTCGACAGTCCGGGGGCGGCGGAGCGGTGCTCGGTCGCCAGGGCGCGCGACACGTCACGGCACGCCGATCTCGCGTCGGCGACGGCTCCGCCGGTCCCACACGAGCTGAGCGCTGCGGAGGAGGCGAGCAGCGCAACGACGAGGAGGGGACCCCTCAGCCGAGCCACGAGTCGGCGGCTTGCAGCAAGAAGTCGCTGACGCTGCGTCCGCGTTCGAAGATGTCGCAGAGGGGGTCCTCGCCCTTGGCCACCTGGCTGAGTGAGACCGCGCGCCGCGCGATGATCGAGATGCGCCGTTCACTGCTCTCGGTGGGCGATTCAAAGACGTCCGTCGCGGTGACCTCGAGGGGCATCTCCAGGCCGCCGATGGGCGCCAGGTCGATCGCCAGGCGCAGCAGGTCGGGCCCGTGCGGCAGCGGCGGCAGACTCCACGTCAGCACGAGGGGGAAGTGGAACTCGTCGGGTGGATCGACGTCGTCGGGCAGGCCGAGCACCGCGTCCTCGAAGGCCAGGAGAGTGCGCGGGTCGACGTCTAGCTCCACGTGCAAGTCGATGGGACCGCCGCAGCCGTCCTCCGGGTGCAGGTCGACCTCCCACGCTTGGCGCAACGAGTAGGTCTCCACGAAGTGGCGCTCATCGTGAACGTGGAAGCCGTGGGTGACCGCGTGGTCTTTCAGGTCCGCGACGAAACCCGCGACGTCGATGGCGGCCATTGACCTTCAGGTTAGTCTCCCTCCCCACTACCGTGGCTACGTGCGCGACCGCCTCTTCGACCCACTCGTCGAGTGCGCGCGAGAGATCGGTGAGGCCGTGCAGTCGCATCGGGGCCGCGGCTACTCGGGACTTCGTGACTCGCAGTACCACCTCGACGTCGTGGCCGATGAGGTGGCGCTGCGGGTGCTCGGCGGCGCCGGGTTCCGCGTGGTCAGCGAGGAGTCGGGTGTAACTGGCGACGGCGAGTTCACGGTCGTCGTCGACCCCGTGGACGGTTCGACCAACTGCGACCGGGGAGTTCCCTTCTACTCGACCAGCCTCGCGTTGGTGCGCGGCGACGAATTGGTCGGCGGCCTGGTCGTCAACCTGGCCACGGGAACCTCCTACCAGGCCGAGCGCGGGGCCGGCGCGCAGCGCGACGGTGTGGCCATCTCGGCGAGCGGACGCACCGGGCTCGCGGGCTCGCTGATGAGCTTCTCGGGCTATCCCTCGCGCGCGCTCGCGTGGTCTCAGTTCCGCGCGCTCGGCGCCGCCAGCCTCGAGATCTGCCTCGTGGCCGACGGATCGCTCGACGTGTTCGCGGTGGCTCAAGGTTCGACGCTGCACCCGTGGGACTACCTCGCCGGACTCGTCATCGCGCGCGAGGCCGGGGCGCACGCGAGCGACTATCACGACGACGAGCTCGTCACTACCGACGCCGTCGGGCGCCGTCCGTTCTTCGCGGCGACCGAAGAGCTTCTCGAGGCTGTGAAGAGCGTGGGACCTTTGTGAGGATTCAGTCAGAGACGCACATTTCCACATCCGCCTGACTACAGTGAGTGCAGCAAACTCGCGTGGGCCGCGACACGTCGCGCGCGAGTTGCCACGGGACTGTCGGGATAGCTCTCGAAAGGGGAGGAACTATGGGTCGTGTTCGTACATTCCGCGTGTTGGTCGCCGCAGCAGCCCTCGGCGCGACGTTGGTGGCGGGGGGCGCTCTGGGAACGTCGGTGGCCGGCGCCAAGGCCTCGCCCCACGTCGTGGTCAAGCCCCTCACGGGCTTGAAGAACGGGACGACCGTGCGGGTGTCGGGCACGGGCTTCACGCCCAAGGACACCGTGTACGTGGTCCAGTGCGTCTGGAAGGCCACGGGACAGGCCGGATGCAACTACCTGACCGCGACGCCCGTGACGATCAGCGCCACCGGAAACCTGCCCTCGACCAAGTACCGGGTCACCACTGGCAAGGTCGGTAACGGCAAGTGCGGGACGACGAAGACCAACCTTCGCAACTGCGAGATGAGCGTCGGCAACATCACCGGGGGCGACTCGGCCTCCGCGCGGATAACGTTCGTCTTGCCCAAGCACTAGGCGGGCGCCCGGGCGCTACGCTCAGCGCGGTCGAGGGACTTGGCGGGGAGTCGCGGGAGAGCACGAGTTCGATGGCGGCCGTGGTGATCGGTGGGTAGATGAGCGACGAGACGGGGATCGCCGACGTGACGGCGCCGCCACGTCGTTCGCGCCGCTGGTCGCTACGTTCCAACGCCGGGCTCACGGCGCTGCTCGCCATCCTCTTTCTGACGTTCCTCGACAACACCGTCATCAGCGCGGTGTTGGCCAACGTGCAGTCCGAACTTCACTCGGGGGTGACCCAGCTGCAGTGGGTGGTCGGCGGCTACGCCCTGGCCTTCGCCAGTTTGATGCTTATGTGCGGGGCCCTCGGTGATGCGTACGGCCGTCGTCGGGTGATGGTGGTCGGCGTGGCGGTCTTCTGCGCGGGGTCCATCATCTGCGCGGTCGCGCCCTCGTCGGCCGTGCTGATCGGCGGCCGGATGGTGATGGGGGCGGGCGCGGCGGCGTCGGAGCCCGGCACCCTGTCGATGATTCGCCAGATCTTCCCGGAGGCCCGCCTGCGGGCCCGCGCTCTGGGCGCGTGGGCCGCGGTCAGTGGATTGGCTCTCGCCATCGGACCTGTGCTGGGTGGCGTGTTGACCGGCATCTGGTCGTGGAGGGCCATCTTCTGGTTCAACGTCGTCTTCGGTGGCCTGGCCTTCGTCGTGGCGCGCGCGACGTTGCCCGAGAGCTCTGACCCGACCTCGGCGCGCCCCGACTACGCCGGCTTCTTCCTCGGTTCTTTCGCCCTGGGCGCGGCCACCTTCGCCACGATCGCGGGCGAGACGTCCGGGTACCGGTCGAGCGGCATACTGACTCTCTACGGCGTCTCGCTGGTGGCGATCGTGGCCTTCTTCCTGGTGGAGGCCCGTTCGACCCACCCGATGGTGCGGGTCAGCTACTTCGCGCGCAAGGCGTTCGCGGGCTCGAACTTCATCGCCATGGCCAGCTACTTCTCGGTCCTGTCCATCTTCTTCTTCGTCGCGCTCTACCTCGAGATCATCGCGTCAGCCGGCGCGTACCAGCTGGCCCAGGACTTCCTGCCGCTGCTGGCCGGGATGGTCGTGGCCTCCGTCTTGAGCGGCCGCTGGGTCGGCGCCGTGGGATCACGCGTGCCGCTGATGACCGGCTGCGCGCTCGCGGGCCTCGGTGTCTTCCTGACCAATCTGGTCGTGACGCCGCACGCCGGCCTGTCCACGGTGGGGTGGACGATGGGGATCGCTGGCATCGGCTTCGGCATCATGGCGGTGCCCGTGACCTCGATGGCGCTGACCAGCGTGCCGGCCAAGCACTCGAGCATGGCCGCCTCGATGACCAACACCAGTCGGGAGTTCGGTGCGGTCGCCGGGGTGGCGATCTTGGGCTCGGTGGTCAACGGCCAGCTCACCGTCCACCTCACCCAACGCCTCATCCAGCTGGGCATCCCGGCCGCGTACCGCTCCGAGGTGATCACCGCCGTCACGACCGGCTCGATCAGCGCGAGACTGAAGAACCTCGGACCCACCAGCGCCGCGGTGCGAGCGATCATCAACAAGGTCGTCGCCGCGGCCTACCAGGCCTTCGCGCACGGGCTCAGCCTGGCGCTCGACACCGCGACGGCGCTGCTCGCGCTCTCGGCGGTGGTCGCCTACTTCACCGGGACGTCGGGAGCCTCGGACGACCTGATCTGAAGGGCGCGTCGCACGGGGTCGAGCGCCGCTAGCGCGAGGTCCACGGGATCTCGCCAGGAACCGGTGAGCCGCTCGATCTCCGTGTCGAGCCAGTCGATCGTCGCCAGCGTGGCGTCGTCGAGGGGTGGCCCGCCGAACATCTCGAGCGGCCGGGTGACCTCGCGCACGTACGCGCGGGCCACCACGCGGTCGTGGAGGTCCCCGAGGATCGTCTGGACCTTCTCGAGTTCCTCCGCGGCGGCCCGCGCCTCGACGAGGAAGGCCTCGGCCAGCTCGCAGTTGTAGCGCGCGCGCTTGACCTTGATCCTCACCCGATGAAGCTGCTCGAGGTTCGGCTCGTCACCCAGCTGCTCGACCGCGGTCGTGAGGTCCTTGATCACGGCGCGCAGCCCCGGACCGAGCACCCTGGACGCCGGGGCCGATGCGACGCGCCGCAGCGGCGGCGTCACGACCGCGTCGGACAGACGTTCTAAGAGTCGTTGGTAGCGCTTGGATCGCAGGACCTCGGTGACGTGGACGACCTCCTCGGCCCGCTGGGAGGCCAGGCGCTGCACGACGAGCGGGGGCGTGGGTACCCGCAGCGTCGATCCGAACGCGAACAGCGACGTGAGCACGTCGAGATCGCGCAGGCTCCCCAGCGCGCCGCCGAGCCACTTGAGTTCGCGATCGAGCGCCTCGTGCTCACGGACGCGCAGGACCGGACCGGCGACCTGCATCTCGCTCCGGAGGTGGCGCACGTTGACGCGCATCTGGTGGATGCCTTCGGGGTCGCTGCGCCCGCGAACCACCGGGTCGAAGCGCAACAGGTTGCCGGTCCCACGACCCAGGAAGTCGCGCACGACCTCACCGGCCGTCGGCTCGGCACTGCGGCCCTTGCGTGTGCGCTTGGCCATGGGCGACGCCTACCGGACTCGGGTCCGGGAGCGACGGGCGATGTCGCAATCGCTCGTCGCCGACATAGAACGCTCGGTCGCTCGGCGACTCGTCGCGATCGGCGCCTCGGCCCTGCACGAGATCATGAACACGTTCGTTGCCACCCTTCGCCTGTGGGACTTGAATCTACCCGTGTCGACGTCATGACGGTGGAGGCCAGGGACCCCGCCTGACGCGTCTCGCGCAGTGCGGGACGAGGGGTCACGTGCGCGGTCCAAGGACACCTGGACGTCGCGGCACGGCCACCTAGGCTGGGAGGTCGCGGGCGCTTAGCTCAGTTGGTTAGAGCAGCTGACTTACACTCAGCAGGTCGGGGGTTCGAGTCCCTCAGCGCCCACAGAGTGTGGTCAAGAGTGCGGCGCCATCCCTGACGAGTTTCGCCTGCTCACTTCCGATCGCTCGAGCTCGGTGTGCGCCTTGTTCGAACCCCGATTCATCTCTGGAAATCTCGGAGGTGGTTTGCTGGGTCATTCTGCTCGCAACAGTTAGCCTCCAACCCATGCGGAACTGGGTGCCGAACGCTGATGACGCGGCGACGGGAATGCTTGCGGCGTGCGAGGGCGTGTCACGTGGTCGAACTGGCGCTTGGCGCGACTCACGGCCGGGCTTGCTCGCACTGATGACGACGGTGCCCGGGCGTCCTTACAACGGGACATATGGCCTCGACGCGACCGCTTCCCCCGAGGACGCAACTGCGCTTGCAGCAAGGCTCTCCGCCAGCGGGGTGTCGTGGTGCGCACGGCTACGGCCAAGTGTGCCCGACGACGTCGATGAATCGCTTCGGGACGTGGGGCTGTTCGCCGAGGACGAGACGCTCTTGATGGCTACGTCACGTGTCGCCTACGAGGTGGAGAGTCCCGACCCCCTCGAGCTCACTTTGGGCATGCGCCGCCCGGACGACGATGCCGCCATCGTCGAGGTGCTCGGCGCTGCTTTCGACACGCCGCCCTCGAGCGCCGCAAAGCTCTTGGACCCCGCGCACCTCAAGTGCGTTGGGATCCAGTGGCATCTCGGCAAAGTGGATGGGGTGCCCGTTACGTGCGCGTTGTCGGTGGTGGCCGGCGGCGCCGTGGGCATCCTCGCGGTAGGAACTGTTCCCGAGGCGCGCGGGAAGGGCTACGGCTCG
>DAIOGY010000100.1:0-5849 GCA_036745005.1 Acidimicrobiales bacterium
AACGAGCTGACGGGGGGATCCGCGACCCAGGTCATCACCGGCGCGGTCACCCTGGTGCTGGCCACGGCCACGCCCTTCGTCGTGCTACGGCTGGTTCCCTTCGTCGAGCAGTCGGCGCTGCATCACGTGGAGGGCCTGCGCCAGCGCGCCTCACGGGCGGTCCAGGCGGTGCCCGACTCGCCGGTCGTGGCCGCGGCGCGGGCGCTCGCTCCCGACATCCCGACGCCCGAGCCGCCCGAACGGCCCGCGGACCTCGGTTTGGGCACTTGGGAGGGCGACGGCGACGTGGTCCTGCCCCCGCTGGACGGCGAAGCGCCACCGGCACCGATCGGCCAGCCCCGGGTGAGGGGAGGGCACGTCGCCTATCGGCTCGACGAGGACGGGCCGGTCGTCGGTTGGCACTTTGACGAGTGAGGACGTCGGACTCGGGGACAGCGACGCGCACCCACGCTGGATCGGCGTGCGACGTCATCAGGCCGCCCTGATCATCCTCGGCGTGGGCCTGGCGGGTGACGGCGTCGTGCGAGCGCGCGCGTCGCTGGTCGAGGTGGTCGCCGGCGCCGCACTGGTGATCTCGGCCCTCCCCGTGGCCGACGGCCACACGCTCGCGGAATGGGCCGCGGTCGCCTCGCGCTTCCTTCTTCGGCGTCGTTGGAGCGACGTCGCCGTCTCGGTCGATGGGTCGAGCGTGTCGATCGAGACCCGGGGACGGGCCACGGTGCGCGTGCACCGGCTCGCGCACGTAGGTCGCCTCGACCTGTCGGGACGCGACCTGGAGGTCGCGGACGCCCTGGCGTCCTTCGTCGACGCCGTCGCCGCGGCCGGGGACGACCAGCACCTGTCGCTGCACGTGCGCACCGCGCCCGGAGGCGCCGCGACCGCGCTCGCGACCGACGCGAACGCGTCGCCCCCGCCCGGTTGGACCCGCGACGACACCCTCGCGGGTCACATCGTCGACACGCCCGGCGTGCCCGCATGGCTGTACGAGCGCTGGAGCCACGTGCGCACGCGCGAAGGCCCGCGCGCCGTGCTGCGGATCCGGGACTTCACGGGGGTCGTCCCTCATCACTCCGCCCTCGGCCGCGTCCAACTGGCCAGCGACCAGTGCGCCCTGGCCGTGCACGCGTCGGTCGTGGCCACGCCGCGCGGGCTGCGGCTGGCGGAGCGGTCGGTGCACGGCCACCGCAGTGACGCGGCGGCTCGCGTCAACTCGGGCTTTCGACGCACCGCGCGGGTCGATCGCTCCTTCGCCCGGCTCGCCCAGCGCGAGTCCCAGGTCGCCGCGGGCCGTGCGCTGATCCGCGTCGCGTGCTTCGTGACGGTGCGCGCCGAGTCGCTCTACGAGCTGGTCGGAGAGGTGCAACGGGTCCGCGCCGCCTTGCACGAGGCGGGCGTGCGCGAGGAGCGCGGCCGTGGCCGCCAGGCCGAGTGGTACTGCGCCCAGCTGCCCGGCGGTCCGGGCTGGTGACGCGGCCCTGGACCCACTGGGCGACCTCGCTCGACCTGGCGACCCTTCGACTCCCGGCCCACGACGCGGGGACCGGCCTCACCGGCCGGGCCCTGGGCGTCGCGCAGCACGGCGGCGCGTTCGTCCTCGATCCCTTCGACGCGTACGCCGCGGGCCTGGTCACGAACCCCAACGTGGTCGTCGCGGGATCGATCGGCGCGGGCAAGAGCACCGTGGTGAAGATGACCGTGGACCGGGCGCTGGAGCGGGGCCGCCGCGTGGTCGTCGTCGACCCCAAGGGCGAGTACGCCGACCTCGCGCGAGCGCACGGCGTGGCCTCGGTCGTGCTGGGGCGCGACGGCTGGTGCGATCCCTTCCCCGACTCGGACGCCGACGCCGGCGCCCTCGTGCGAACCCTGGTGGCGAGCGCCCAGGGCGCCGCGCTGAGCGCCGAGGAGCTCTACGTCGTCGACCAGCGGTGGCGGGCCCTGGACCAGCCTCGGCCGCGCCGGGCCCTGCGGGCCTTGTTGGACGCGGTGAGGCCGGCACTCGCGGACGCGCGGCCTTCGGTCGCGCGCTCGTTCGCCCTCACCCTGCACCGCTTCGTACACGGCGACCTCGCGGGGCTCTTCGACGGTGAGGGCGCGCCGCTGGCCCTGTCGGACCCGCTGGTCGTGCTCGACCTCTCGGCGCAGTGGTCCGCGAGCTCGCTGCCGATCGCCGCGCTCGCCGCCGTGGCGGCCGCTCAACGACTCGCCGTCGCGGGCGGCCGGCTGGGCTACCTGGTGCTCGACGAGGCGTGGGCGCTGCTCGCCGATCCGCACGCGACCCGATGGCTCCAGGGGTCGTGGAAGCTCGCCCGGGCTCGGGGCCTCAGCCACGTCGTGGTGCTGCACCGCTTCTCCGACGTGGTCGCGGCGGGCGACGAGGGCAGCGCGCAGCGCGAACGAGCCCGAGGTCTCCTGCGCGAGTGCGAGACCGCGTGGCTGTTTCGCCAGCCACCCGACGAGGCTCGTGAGATGGCGGTCGCGCTGGGCCTGCACCCGCTCGAGGAGCGATACCTGCGCGCACTTCCGCGCGGCAGCGCCCTCGTGCGCTACGGGCCGTACCGCTCTGTCGTGCGCGTGGTCCCCGACGCGCGTGACACCCTCTTCATCGACACGGATGGCGCGATGCGCGAGGCGGCGAGGTGAATCGCGACGGGAGGCCGGTGCTGGGACGGCGCACGTGGCGCGGATTCTCGGCCGGGATCGACCTCGTGCTCGAGCGGCGCAGCTCGCTCCTGGTCGTCGGTCCGACCCAGGCGGGCAAGACGTCGTCGCTCGTCGTTCCGTCGCTCCTGCGCTGGAGCGGCCCCGCGGTCGTCACGAGCGTCAAGCGCGACGTCGTCGACGCCACGGACCGGTGGCGTCGGTCCCAGGGACGCGTGCAGGTCCTCGATCCCGGGCGCGACACCGGGCTGACGTGGGACCCGCTCGAAGGGGTCACCACGATACGACACGCCCTGCGGGTGGCGAGGGATCTGACGACGCCGTCCACCGGTCGGGGCGACACCGAGTTCTGGAACTCGCTCGCGGCCAAGCTGGTCGCCGCGCTCCTCTTGTGCGCGGTCGAGTCGTCGCGCACGATCTTCGACGTGGCCGCCGTGGTCGAGGAGCGAGACTTCGACGGGTGGACCGGAGTCGCACCCGGGGCCGGCGCGCTCGTTCGCTCGTTCTTGACCCACGAGTCCAAGACCTTGGACGGCGTCCTCACGACGGCCGAGACGATGCTCCTGCCCTGGCGATTCGCCCAGCCGCTGGCCGCGGTCCGCCCGGTCGTCCACGGGTCGCACACGCTCTACCTCTGCGCGCCGCGCGGCGAGCTGGCCCACTACGAACCTCTCTTTCGCGGAGCCCTGCGCTCGGTCCTCGACGAGCAGCAGCGCCTCGTCGATGAGCGACGCCAGCACCGCCTGCTGCTCCTGCTCGACGAGGCCGCGACCGTCGCGCCGCTCGAGGACCTCGACCAGCTCGCCGCCACTCTGAGCGGGCTCGGCGTGACGCTCGTGACGGTCGTCCAGGACTTCGCGCAGCTGGCGGCGCGCTGGGGACCGCGAGCCGCCACCATCGTGAACAACCACGGGGCGCGGATCGTCCTGAGCGGATTGGCCGATCCCTCCGTGCGGACGTACCTGCCGGAACTGGTCGACCCGTCGAGTCCGGCGGCGGCCTCGTTGCGCCGTGGGACGCCCGGCACGGCTCACGTCGTCGCGGGCGGGCGCCCGGTGGTCACCGTGCGGCTGCGTCCGTGGTGGAGAGTCCGGCGGCTCCGCACCCGTGGCGAGCGCGACGGAAAAGTACGATGCCCTGATGGCCGTGTGGCACAACCAGGGCGCGGGGACCATCCTGGCCATTGACGTGGGCGCCACGACGATCAAGTACTGCCCGGTCGACCAGTCGGGTCAGCTCCTCGACGCCCCCAAGCGGCGACCGACGCCGTATCCGTGCACGCCGGACCGACTGGTCGAGGCGCTGGTCGCTCGCATCGACGAGACCGACTGGCACCGGGTCGGCGCGGGCTTCCCCGGCGAGTTCACCGACGGCCACGTCGTTCGTCCGGGGAACCTGTCACGCCCCGGAGGGGTCACGACCGACGTCGACCCCGAGCTCAGCGCCGAGTGGGTCGGCTACCCGCTCCAGGACGCGCTGCGCGCGGCGACCGGCCGCGACGTCAGGGTGGTGAACGACGCCACCCTCGCGGCTCTGGGGTGCTGTGAGGGCCGCGGAGTCGAGGTCGTGGTGACGTTGGGCACCGGCGTGGGGCTCGCCATGGAGCGCGACGGGACGATCGTGCGGGTCCGGGACGTGGGCGCAGCGGAGTTCCGCGACGGGCGCACCTACGACCAGTCGCTCGGGGAGCGGGCACGCTCGGAGGACCCCGAGCGATGGTTCGACCTGGTCGACGAGGCGCTACGCGGCTTCGCCGAGGAGTTCGACGCGACGGCCCTGCACCTGGCGGGCGGCAACGCAAGGCGACTGGCCCCGGCGCGCTTCGCGACGTTCCCCTGCGAGGTCACCGTGCACGGCAACGAGGCGCCGCTGCGCGGCGCGGCGCACCTCTTCTACGGCTGAGCCAGGTCGATCGCCGACGCGCTCAGCACGCCGGCGATCACCGCGAGCGCGGCGTCGTCCACCGCGAAGTCCGGAGAGTGATGCATCCCGCTCGTCCCGTCGGCCAGGGCGCCGCCCACGAAGAGGTAGCAGCCCGGCACGCGAGCCAGGAGCTCGGCGACGTCGTCGCTCGGTGTGACCGGAGGGACGGTGATGACGTGGTCGGCGCCCACCACCGCGCCGGCTTGGGCCAGCACCCGATCGACGACGCCGGCGTCGTTGACGACGGCCGGGACGTTCTCGTGTAGGTCGAGCGAGACGGCCACGTTGAAGGCCCCTTCAATCTCGCTCATGAGTGAGGCGAGGCGGTCCAGGGCCTCGCAGCGCTGCTGGGTGGTGAAGGTGCGCAGGGTGCCTTCGAGCAGCGCGCGGCGCGGCACGACGTTGTTCTTCGTGCCCGCCTTCAGGACTCCGATTGAGCACGCGCAACCGGTGCCCTCGTAGGAGAGGCCGTCGACGGCCTCGCCGACCCGCGGTGCGAGAGCGCTCGCGGCCAAGACGACGTTGCCGTCGGCGCTCGCCATCGCCCCGTGTCCGCCCTTGCCGACGATCTCGATGCTCAAGGAGTCGGCCTCGCTCATAAAGACCCCCGGCCTGGTCGCTACGACGCCCACGGGCGCCATCGAGGTGACGTGCGCCCCCAGCACGACGTCCGCGGCGTGGCGGGCGAGCAGTCCACCGGCGATCATCGCCCGCGCTCCGCCCAACGCCTCTTCGGCCGGCTGGAACACCAGGGTGAACTCGCCGGCCAGGTCATCACGCCGCCGAGCCAAGACCTCGGCCACGCCGAGCAGCCCGGCCGTGTGGACGTCGTGGCCACACGCGTGCATCACTCCGGGAGTGCGGGATCGGAACTCGAGTGCCCGCTCCTCGGCGACGGGCAGCGCGTCGATGTCGGCTCGCAACATGACCCTCCGGCCGCTGCGCGAACCCCGCAGGACGGCGACGGCGCCCGTCTCGGTCGGACACGGCGCGAGGGTCCAGTCCAGCGTGGCGAGCCGCTCACGGATGACCTCGGTCGTGCGGTACTCCGCGAACGAGAGCTCGGGATGGGCGTGCAGGTCGTGCCGCAGTTCGATCATGGGACCCGTCGCCTCGTCCACTAGCGAGAGCAGGTCATCGATGGTGGGTGCGGTCACGCCGCCATGGTACGGGGCTCGGAGCACGCCAAAGTGCCTCGGCTAGGATTGACCTCCAGCAGCACGCGGCTGTAGCTCAGCGGATTAGAGCATCGGTCTACGGAACCGAGG
>DAIOGY010000101.1:0-5841 GCA_036745005.1 Acidimicrobiales bacterium
GCCCGACGATCCTGCAGTGGGGCACCGAGGAGCAGAAGAAGCAGTTCATCCCCGGGATCCTCCAGGGCGCGATCACGTGGTGCCAGGGATTCTCCGAACCGGACTCCGGGTCGGACCTCGCGAGCCTCAAGACCAGCGCGGTGCTCGACGGTGACGAGTGGCTGATCAACGGGCAGAAGGTCTGGACGACCCAGGCCCAGTACGCGGACTTCATCTTCTTGCTGGCGCGCACCGACCCGAGCGCGCCCAAGCACGCCGGCATCAGCTACCTGCTGGTCCCGATGCGCCAGCCCGGCGTCGAGGTGCGGCCCATCACCCAGGTGGACCGCTCGACGGAGGTCAACGAGGTCTTCTTCAACAACGTGCGGTGCCCCAAGGACAACGTCGTCGGCGGCGTGAACAACGGATGGAAGGTCGCCATGACGACCCTCGGCTTCGAACGGGGATCCTCGGCGACGACGGGGTATCGCCGGTTCCTCAAGGAGTGGGAGTCGGTGGTGCGCGCGGCTCAGAGCACCGGCGCGCTGGATGACCGGCGCGTGCGCGACGCGATGGTGCGCTCGTGGCAGAACTGGAAGATCATGGAGATCAACGGCTATCGCACGCTCACCGATGCCCTCAACGGCACCCACCAGGCCGCGCTCCTGGGTGCGTGCAACAAGATGTTCTGGTCCGAGGCGCATCGCGCGGAGATGGATCTCGCCATGGACGTGCTCGGCATGCGGGCCCAGATCCTGACCGGTCAAGGACAGTCGGCCGAAACGATCGTCGGGCGGGGCCGGGGCGGGGCCGACTACCCGGTGTCCGAACTCCAGTCGTCGTTCTTCTTCTCGCGCTCCGAGACCATCTGGGGCGGCACCGCCGAGATCCAGCGCAACATCGTGGGCGAGCGCGCCCTGGGGCTGCCCAAGGAGCCATCCGCCGCCAAATAGGAGCGACGGGCCCGTGGTCCGACGTCTAGACCCTCAACCGTTCGTTGGCCGGGTCGTAGAGGGGTTCCGCGACCACCTCGGCACCGACGTCGGCGCCGAAGATCCCGACGCTGACGCGAGTGCCGGGCGTGACCAACTCCGCGGGCAGGTAGGCGTAGGCGATCGAACGCGCCACGGCGTAGCCGTAGCCGCCGCTGGTGACGCGCCCGACCGGTCGACCCCCGACGCGCACCGGTTCGCTGCCCAGCACCACCGCACGGTCGTCGTCGAGCACCAGGCACGCGAGGCGCCGCGCCGGATCCCCCGCCGCGGCGAGGGCGTCGCGCCCGATGAACTCGCCCTTGGCCATCTTCACCGCGAAGCCCAGTCCGGCCTCGAAGGGCGAGTCGGTCGTGGTGATGTCGCTGCCCCACACGCGATACCCCTTCTCCAGGCGCAGCGACTCGATCGCGCGGTAGCCGGCCGGCAGCATCCCGAGACGCTCGCCGGCCTCGCGCAGGATGTCCCACAGGCGCACCGCGTATTCGCTCGGGCAGTAGAGCTCCCAGCCGAGCTCGCCCACGTAGGTGACGCGCACCGCCAGGCACGGCACCGGCCCGACGTTGATCTCGCGCGCGTTCATGTAGCGGAAGCTCGCGTTGGACAGGTCGGCCCCGGTGAGCGGCGACAGGATGTCGCGGGCCCGCGGTCCCCACAGTCCCAGGCACGCGAACTGCGAGGTGACGTCCTCGACACGAACGCCGCGGCCCTCGTCGAGGTGGGCGCGCACCCACGCGGCGTCGTGATTGCCGAAGGCGGTGCCGGTCACGAGGCGGAAGCGACGCTCCCCCAGACGCGTCACAGTGAGGTCGCACTCGATACCACCGCGCGCATTGAGCAGCTGGGTGTACGTGACGGCGCCGACGTGGCGCGCGACGGCGTTCGCGCAGAGCCCCTCGAGGAACTCGGCCGCGCCCGGTCCTACGACGTCCAGCTTGGAAAAGGAGCTCTCGTCGAAGAGCGCGGCGGCCTCGCGGCACGCACGGTGCTCGGCGCCGATCGCCGGCGACCACAGCTTGCCGGCCCACCCGGTCGGACGCGTCGCCTCGTCGCCGAGGCGCGCGTGCGACTCGTACCAGTTGACTCGCTCCCACCCCGACTTCTCGCCGAACGCCGCGTCGAGTTCCTGGTGGCGCGCGTAGAGCGCCGAGAGCCGCAGCGGGCGCCCCGACTCGCGCTCGTGCCCGGGGTACTTGACGTCGTAGTAGGTGGCGTAGATCTCGTGCGTGCGCTCCAGGGTGTAGCCGCGGTCGCGGTACTGGGGTCCGAAGCGCCGCGAGTCGAGGGCCCACGCATCGAGACCCGGTTGGCCCTCGACGATCCACTCCGCGACGATCTTGCCCATGCCGCCCGACCCGGCGATGCCGTGGGCGCAGAATCCCGCCGCCACCCAGAAGCCCTTCACCGCGCTCTCGCCCAGGATGAACTCGCCGTCGGGCGTGAAGGCCTCGGGACCGTTGACCAGGGTGACGATCTCGGAGTCCTCCAGGGACGGCACCCTCGAGATCGCGGCCTCGAACAGCGGGCTGAAGCGGTCCCAGTCGGGATCGAGCAGTCGCGAGTTGAAGTCGCCGGGGATGCCCTCCAGCGCCCACACCGCGGGGTTGCGCTCGTAGCCGCCGGCGACGAGGCCGCCGCTCTCGCCGCGGAAGTACACGAGGCGCGCGGGGTCGCGCAGCGTCGGCATGTCGCGCGGCAGCCCTTCGGGCTTGGTGATCGCGTACTGGTGGGCCATGGCCACAAGCGGCACGTGGACGCCGGCCAGCTGGCCGATCTCGTGAGCGTAGATTCCCCCGGCGTTCACGACGACCTCGCACTCGATGTCGCCGTGGTCGGTCTCGACGGCGCGCACGCGGTTGTCGAGCACCTTCACGCCCGTCACTCGCGTGCCGGTGAGGATGGTGGCGCCTCGTTGACGGGCCCCCTTGGCCAGGGCGAGGGTCAGCTGGCTGGGGTCGACGAAGCCGTCCGAAGGCAGGAAGGCCGCGCCGCGCAGGCCGTCGGTCGCCATCGGCGGGAACATCGCCTGCGCCTCGTCCGGCGAGATGAGCTCCAGCGCCAGGCCGAAGGTCTCGGCCCAGGCGGCCTGTCGCTGGAGCTCCTCGAAGTGCTCGTCGGACGACGCCAGGCGCAGCGAGCCGACTTCGCGCCATCCGGTCTCCAGGTCGACCTCGGCGCCGAGCGTCCGGTACAGATCGACCGACGCCATCATCATCTGGGTCAGGGCGAGCGACCCGCGCAGCTGGCCCACGAGGCCGGCCGAGTGGAAGGTCGACCCGCTCGTGAGCTCGGCGCGCTCGACCACGACCACGTCGGTCCAGCCCAGCCGGGCCAACCAGTACGCGACGGAGCAGCCGCCGATCCCCCCGCCGATCACGACGGCCCGTGCCCGATCGATCACCGTCACCCCCGAACCGCCGAACGCTAAAGTGTCTATACCTTAAGGCGCTTTCAAAGCGGCGTGTTGACACGGCGAGGAGGGATCGTGGCGAAACATCCGACGTGGGCGACCAAGGTGTCGCGATCCAACGGGCTGCTGCACACGCAGATCGCCGACTCGGTGGCCTCGGCCATCGCCGACGGTCGCCTGCGCCCGGGCGATCAGCTCCAGCCCGAGCGCGAGCTCGCGGTCGAATTCGGCGTCAACCGACTGACCGTTCGTCAGGCGCTCGCGACCCTCCAGCGGCGCCGGCTCATTCGACGCCGCACCGGTCGCAATGGCGGCACGTTCATCGCCGAGAATGCCATCGACTACGACCTCACGACCTTCGCCGGTTTCTCAGCACAGGTGCGCCGACACGGGCGGGTGGCCGGCGCCACCGTTCTTCGCGCCGAGCTCGAGGCCGCGGACGCGGGGACGGCCGAAGCCCTGCAGCTCGCACTCGGTGTTCCGGTCGTCGTCATCGACCGGCTGCGCCTCGCGAACGAGGTCCCCGTGCTCGTGGAGCACTCGTGCTTTCCCGGCGAGCGCTTCGCCTCGCTCCTCGACGAGTCCCTGGACGGCTCGATCTACGACCTGCTCGACGAGCGCTTCGGCGCCCGCCCGCGCCGCGCCGTCGAGTCGTTCGAGCCGGTGCGTGCCGACGCGCGCCTCTCGCGCCTGCTCGACGTGCCGCGAGGACGTCCGCTGCTGGCGGTGACGCGCGTCGCGTTCGACTCCGACGGCGTCCCCGTGGAGAGCGCGCGCGACGTCCTGCGTGGCGACCGCGCCCGCACGGTGGTGTGGAGCTTCGATCTGCCGACGTCGTAGGGAATCACCGCCGCCCGCCCGTCGTGGTGGAAAGTTTACTTGACAGATTACCCACCTGTAAAGTACCCTTTCCACATGCGAAACCGCGTGCGTGAGTTGCGCGAGTCAGCGGGGCTGTCACAGGGCCAGCTCGGCGAGCGGCTCGGCGTGTCACGCCAGACCGTCAACTCGATCGAGAACGGTCGGTATCTGCCCTCCCTGCCCCTGGCCTTCGGTCTCGCCCGCTGCTTCACCACGACCATCGAGGACGTGTTCTCGGAGGAGGAAACGATATGACGACCAAACCGCGCAGCGGCCGGCGATCGTTGAGCGCCCTGGTCCTGGCCATCGGGGGGCTCGCGCTCTCCGCGGCGGTCTGGGTCGGCGGCAGCCACGACTGGGCGATCGGGGCCCTGGCCTTCTACGCCGTCGCCGCCGGGGTCAGCTTCCTCTGGGCCGGTGGCCGCGGCGACGTCGCGGCGATCATGCGCGCCGGTGGCGACGAGCGCCAGCGCGGCCTGGACCGCGACGCCACGGCCCTCACCGGGCTCGCCGTCGTTCTCTACGCGCTGGTCGGCGCCATCGCGGCCGTGGCGCGAACGGGAAACCCGGGCGACTTCGGTGTCATCTGTCTGGTGGGCGGCGTCGCCTACGCGGTGAGCCTGACCATTCTGCGACTGCGGCGCTAAGCGTCCGCGGCGAGCGGTCCCGACTCCCGACGGACGACGCCGGGGTCAGGGCCGCTTGCTCGGTCTAGACCTCGTCGGGTGGCAGCGACTCCGGCGGGATGACGAAGGCCCCGACCTCGGCCGGCGGATTCACCGGTAGGTCCTTGCGGGCCTCGAAGAACACGTAGTAGAGCAGGCCAATCAGGACAACGAAGCCCAGGACGGAGTCGAGGATCGGCACCTTGTTCAGGAATGAGATGCCGAAGCTCAGTGAGCCGAGTGTCTGGTTGGGCGTCGGGTTGCTCGCCGCCCGCGGCCACGCGAAGTTCACGAGCATCGCGCCGCCGTAGAGGATCCCCAAGAGGTTCAAGGGTATGCCCCATTTACCCAGAGCGAACGGCGCTTTCACCTTCGGCCATCCCTTGGCCAGGCGCGCATACAGGATGGCGCAGTTGCCGAGGAAGTACGACAGATAGATCATTCCCGTTGCGGCGATGGCCACGTAGGTGGCACCGGCGTACTTGAAGAGCGGGATGGCCGCGACGACCGCGACGGCGACGCACGCGCCAATCGGCGTGTGCAGGTGCGGGTGGACCTTGGCGAGCACCTTGGATCCGGGTAGACGGTTGTCACGCGCCATGCCGAAGCACAGGCGGATCGTCGCGGTCATGATGCACATGCAACACACGAGAATGGCCGCTGAGACCACCGCCAGGTAGATGATGGCCCAGGGCTTGGAGAAATTTGACTCAATGATCTGGGCCGGGCCCCAGGCGTGCGCGATCGCGTACTTGAGATTGGGAATCGCCATCAGCGTCGCGATCAAGAAGAAGCCACCGATCACGAACGCTCCGGCGACCGAGGACAGGACGGCCTTGGGGGCAGCACTTCTCGGATCCCTCGTCTCCTCGGCCAGGGTGGACGCGGTATCGAAACCGTAGATCACGAAGAGGCTCATGAACATCGCCGCCAT
>DAIOGY010000102.1:0-5834 GCA_036745005.1 Acidimicrobiales bacterium
CCCTGCTCGGACCCTCGGGCTGCGGCAAGACCACGACGCTGCGCATGATCGCGGGACTCGAGCGCGTCGACAGCGGCCGGATCCTGCTCGACGGCGAGGACGCGACGAACCTGCCGGCGCACGCGCGCAACGTGAACACGGTGTTCCAGAACTACGCGCTCTTTCCCCACCTGACCGTCTTCGACAATGTGGCCTACGGACTGCGCCGCCAGCACGTCGCGAAGCAGGAGCTGCGCCGCCGGGTCGGCGAAACGCTGTCGCTCGTGCACATGGAGGGATACGCGATGCACCGGCCCCAGCAGCTCTCGGGGGGCCAGCAGCAGCGCGTGGCGCTGGCCCGGTCGGTCGTGACCCGCCCGACCGTCCTGCTGCTCGACGAGCCTCTGGCCGCCCTCGATCTCAAACTGCGTGAGTCGATGCAGGAGGAGCTCAAGCGACTGCAACGCGAGCTCCAGCTCAGCTTCGTGTTCGTGACCCACGACCAGGCCGAGGCCTTCGCCATGTCGGACCGCGTCGCCGTGATGGAGGGTGGCACCCTCGTCCAGGTGGGCTCGCCCGAGGAGCTCTACCTGCGCCCGGCCACACGTTTCGTGACCACCTTCGTCGGTCGCGCCAACTTCATACCCGCGTCGCTGGTCGAGGGCGCCACGACGGCGCGACCCGACGACATGGCGTCGCGCCAGCTGAGCGAGACCGAGGACACCGCCGGGGCGGCCGGCGCCGAGCCGTCGGTCTTCGTGCGACCGGAGCGACTGCGCCTCCGTTTCGAGACGTCATCGGTCGCGCTCACCGAGCCCCGCGTGCGCGGCATGGTCGTCGACAAGACGTTCTCCGGGGGATTGACGACCGTGCGCGTGAGGGTCCGCGACGACGTCGAGCTCTCGGTCACCTGCGACAGCGCGTCGCCCGAGGCCCATGAGGCCACCGTGGGCGGATCCGCCGTCGTCTCGTGGCGTCCCGAGGACGCGACACTGCTCGACCGGTGATACGGTGCAGCGGCGACGGCATTCTCGAAGCGATGGTTCCCCCCGGTCCTACCAATCAACGCAGTGAGGAGAGACGGTAACCATGGAGCACGACAGCAACGAAGCGACCCTCCGCATCCTGGCGCCCGAGGGCCATCCCCTCACCCGGCGCGGCTTCATGTCCCTAGCGGCGATGGCGTCGGCCGCCGCGCTGACCGCGGGTCCGGATCTGGCGGCGTCCGCGGCGTCGATGAGCCAGCTGGTGTCGGCGGCTCGCAAGAGCATGAAGTCGATCGGCAAGTCCAAGAACCTGTACCTGTACACGTGGGGCCAGTACGACAACCCGACAACGTTCAACGCGTGGACGAAGGGCGCCGGATTCACGATTCAGGTCGGCAGCTACAACTCCAACCCAGCGCTCATCGCCAAGCTCGAATTGGCCAAGGGCACCGCGGGCTACGACATCGTCGTGCCGACCGGCGGCTACGTCCCCGAAATGGTGGCCAAGGGCCTGCTAATTCCCCTGGACCGGTCCAAGCTGCCGAACTTCAAGAACCTCGACCCCGCACTGTTGAACTTCCCCTGGGACCGGGGCAACAAGTACACGATCCCCAAGGACTTCGGCACCACCGGCTATATCTACGACACGTCCATCATCACCCGGAAGATGACCACCTGGCTGGACTTCGTGAAGGCCGCCGCGTTGCCCGCGGTCTCGGGCCGGGTCTCGGTCCTCGACGACCCCGACGACGTGCTCGGCATCGCGCTCTGGAGCGAAGGGGTGGACTGGAACACGTTCAGCACGTCGAAGCTGCACACGGCCATCAACTGGCTTATCAAGAACCTGGCGCCGCACGTCAGCAACCTGGACTCGTATCCGGGTAGTACGGGGGGCCTCACCAGCGGGACGTACGTGCTCTCGCAGGCCTGGAACGGCGACGCGCGCCAGGTGTTGCTCAAGGATCCCACGCGGTTCAAGTGGGTCGTCCCCTTCCCGAAGTCGGAGATCTGGATCGACACGTGGGCCCTGGCCAAGGGCGCCAAGAACATCGACACCGCTCACGCGTTCCTCAACTTCATTCTGGACCCCAACGTGTCGGCCAACGAGATGGAGTACACGGGCTACAACACGGCTGTCAAGAACGTGCGCAGCTACCTGCCCAAGAACCTGCCGCAGTCGGACGTGATCTTCCTCACCCCGGACCAAGAGAAGCGCCTCGTGGCCTACGAGGTGAACTCCACGATCAACCTGCGCACTCAGCTGTACACCAACTTCAAAGCCGCCATCGCCTCGTAGCCGCGCCAGCAAAGCCGCGAGAAGCGTGAGGCCAACGTGTTAGGTCGCAGCAGCCTGCGCAGTTTCACCGGCCTCACCTACGCGTGGTTCGCGCTGTGGTTCCTGGCGCCCGCGGGCATCATGCTGATCTACGCATTCGGCCACACCGCCGGGCTGACCCAGGCCGGACTCGTCAAGTTGAACCATCTCGGCTTTCAGAACTTCTACCAGGCACTGCGCTACCCCGCCGGGCAGGTGCTGGTGGTGAGCCTGGAGAACGCAGTGCTCGCGACCACCCTGTGCGGGCTCATCGCCTACCCCGTCGCCTACTTCATCGCGCGCCGTCTCGGCCCGCGCACGCGGGTGCTGGTGCTGTTGCTGGTGGTGTTGCCCTTTTGGACCGACTACCTGCTGCGCATGCTGGGCTGGCGCATCTTCCTGAGCCCGCTGGGCCTGCTCTACAACGCGATGCACGCCGTTGGATGGCACGTCACGTACGTGTCCCTCCTCGACACCCGCACCGCCGTGATGATCGGACTCGTCTACAACTACGTGCCCCTGTTCATCCTGCCCCTCGCGGTGGTGCTCGAGCGCATGGATCCCCAGCTAATGCAGGCCGCCGACGACCTCGGGGCCAGGCCGTGGACGATCTTTCGCACGGTCACCTTCCCGATGTCGATGCCCGGGGTCGTGGCCGGGACGGTGCTGGTATTCGTGCCCCTACTGGGCGACTACGTCACTCCCACGCTGATGGGCGGGGCCCGCGGACTCATGATCGGCAGCCTCGTGGCGTCGGAGTTCAACGAGGGGCAGAACTGGTCCCTCGGCGCCGCGATGGCCATCTTGCTGATCGTGATCCTGGTGGGGATCGTGGCCGTCAGCTGGCTGCTCGCCACCGGCGCGCGCTACCTCGTCGCACGATCACGACGGCGTTCGATCGAGCGCGGGTGGGCCGCAACGTGAAGACCACGACGAGCAAGTGGGTCCTGGGCTTCATCACCACCCTGCTCGTCCTCTTCCTCTTCCTCCCCCTGGTGGTCGTGGTCGCCTTCTCCTTCAACGGCGGATTCGACGCGTTCCAGTGGGGCGGCTTCAGCGCCGCCGCCTACGGACAGGCCACGCAGGACTCGACCCTCATCACGTCGCTGCGGATCTCGGTCGAGGTGGCGGTGGCGACGGGCTTCCTGAGCATGGCCGTGGGGCTCATCGGGGGTCTCGCCAGCACCGGCCGACGTTGGACGCACCGGCTGCTGTTCATCCTGTTCGTCGTCATCCTCGCGACCCCCGAGATCGTCGGCGCCAGCGGCGACCTCCTGTGGTTCGTCACCCTGGGCGTCTCCAACGGCTTCACGCGCCTCATCATCGCCCACTCGATCTTCGGTAGCGCGCTGACCGCGCTCATCGTGCGCGGGCGCGCCCTCGGGCTCGAGCCGGCCGTCTTCGAGGCGGCCAACGACCTCGGTGCGCGCACCATCACCATGCTGCGCACCATCGCCGTGCCTCTGTTGGCGCCGGCGCTGATCGCGGGGGGGCTCCTTTCCTTCACCTTCAGCCTCGAGGACTTGGTGACGTCGATCTTCGTGAGCACCGCGCAGACGACGCCGCTGCCCGTGTTCATCCTCGCCTCGCTGCACTCCCAGTTCCACACCGACATCTTCGCCGTCGCGGTCCTCCTCTTCGTCTCGACGACCGTGCTGTTCATCGTGGCGCTGGCCATCATGGGCGGAGGATCACGCTCGCGCATGCGGCGCGGTCTGCGCCTACTCGCCGCGGCCCCGGCCCCGGCCGAGACGGGCGCGTAGCCCTCTGAACGTCGTCGATCGCCGCCGGTTCCTTAGTGGAGGTGCGTCGCTCGGCGCGGGGTGGCTGATGACCGGCGCGCCGCGCCCGCGCGTCATCGAGGCGGCGCGAGCGACCCCTCCGGCGGGGTCGGACCTTGGCGCGGTGCGCCACGTGATCTTCCTCATCCAGGAGAACCGGTCCTTCGACCACTACTTCGGCTCGTATCGAGGGGTCCGCGGCTTCGACGACCACCCCAGCGACTCGCTGGGCGTCTTCGCCCAGCCGGACCCGGCGAACACGACTCGACCGCCCCTGGGAGTCCAGCTTCCCTTCCACCTCGACTCGCGCGCTGGAAACGCGGAGTGCACTCACGACATCACCCACGAGTGGCTGGCCCAGCACCAGAGCCTCGACGCGGGCGCCATGGATGGCTTCGTGACGACCCATACCGCGACGACCTACGACGGACCCGACGATGGGCTGCTGACCATGGGCTACTACACGCGCGCCGACCTGGCTTTCCACTACGCGCTGGCCGACGCCTTCACGATCGGCGACCACTACTTCTGCTCGGTCCTCGGGCCTTCCCACCCCAACCGGCTCATGGCGGTGTCGGGGACGATCGACCCGGCCGGCACACGCGGCGGGCCGGTCTTGACCACCAGCCACTCGCGCGACATCCTCTTCAGCGCCCGGTGGACGTCGGCGCCCGAGCTGCTCCACGACGCCGGGGTGAGTTGGAAGACGTACACCGCCCCGGGTCAGGGCTACGTGCCGCGCTCGCCCGAGCTCGGCTTCGGTGACGCGGTGCTCCAGTACTTTGCGGCGTACGCCAAGCCCACCTCGCCGCTCTTCCAGCGGGCCTTCCTTCCGACCTACCCGGCCGACTTCGTCCACGACGTGCGCCACAACACGCTGCCGGACGTCTCGTGGATCCTCCCGCCCGACGGATACGACGAGCACCCGCCCGCGCCGCCGGCGTACGGGGCGTGGCTGATCAGCCAGGTCCTGGCCACGCTGGTCGCGAACCCCAAGGTCTGGGCCCGGACGGTGCTGTTCGTGACCTACGACGAGAACGGCGGGTTCTTCGACCACGTCGCGCCGCCCACGGCCCCGCCCGGCACGCCGGGAGAGTACGTCAGCGCGACCCCCCTGCCGGCGACGGCGGGCGGCGTGACCGGGCCCGTCGGTCTCGGCTTCCGGGTGCCCCTGCTCGTGCTCTCGCCCTTCAGTCGGGGCGGCTACGTGTCCTCGGACGTCTTCGACCACACGTCGCTCATCCGATTCCTCGAGGCCCGATTCGGCGTGCGCTCCCCCGAGATCTCCGCGTGGCGCCGGGCCGCCGTGGGCAACCTCGTGTCCACACTGCGACTCAGCCGGGCCAATCTCGCGCCGGTGCGCCTGCCCGCGACGTCGAACTACCGGCGCCGGGCCCTCGGCGCCGAGGGCTGCACGCCGGGTGACCTCGCCGAGACGAATACGCTGTTCCCGTCGATACCCCAAGCACCGACCCAGACGATGCCGACCCAGGAGCCGGGGGCCGGGCGAGCCCTCCCGTGAACCTCGTCGCGACGACCATCGACCTGGTTCGCTAGCGCGACGAGAAGTAGCGACTCATGGGATCGAGGTAGCTCTTGTGCCAGCCCCCGTTCTCGTAACCGAGCTGGTCGGCCGGGACGTTGGAGTGACGCACGGTAACGAGGGTCCCGTCGCCCTCGGCGTCGAAGGTCACCTCGATCACCGAGTCGGCGTGCTCGTCGGTGAACTGCGCCGTCCGCCACGACTGGACGATCCGGTGGGACGGCTCGAGC
>DAIOGY010000103.1:0-5774 GCA_036745005.1 Acidimicrobiales bacterium
CGGCGAAGGCCTCCGGGTCGGCCTGATCGATCACCGTGGACGTCACGCCGAACCGGGCCAGGAGGCCGGTCGCCAGGCTCGTGGTGCCCGGATAGACGGTCCTCTGCAGCACGACGTGGTCACCCTGGGCCAGCAAGCTCAAGGCCATGGTCGCGACCGCCCCCATCCCGCTGGCCGTCACGATCGCCTGCTGCGCGCCCTCGAGCGCGGTGACCACGTCGGCGACCTGCGTGTGGTTGGGCGTCCCGTAGCGAACGTAGAACTCATCGGAGAAGCGCCGGGTCGCCACGTCGAGGAACTCCTCGTTGGACGTGGCCGCGAACGTCGAGGCCTGGTAGATCGGCGACACGATGGCGCCGTCGCGCGAGTCGAGGTCCGCGTGCAGGGCGGCCGTGGCGGGCAGGTCGTCGGGCGGTGTCGTCATTGGCCGAAGTCTTGACCATGCACCCACCCTCGTCAAATTGCCATTCGGAAGGTCGATCGCCGCGTATCTGGCGAGAGAGTAGGGAGCCACGTCACGCGGTGTTCACGAGTGGGGCGACGTGACGAGAGGGAGGCGCGGCCACCTCAAGTAAAGTTGGAGGTGAGACGATGTCCACGTTGACGGGAGAGATGCCATGACCGCCACAGACGGACCGTTCTCCTCGACCATCGCGCCCGCCGCGTCGGAGATCGCGTCGTGGCTCATCGACATGGACGGCGTCCTCGTGCGTGAGGACCATCCGATCGAAGGGGCCAATCGCTTCCTGGAGCTACTGCGCCAGCGCGAGACCCCGTTCCTGGTCCTCACCAATAACTCGATGTTCACCCGTCGCGACCTGAGCGCGCGCCTCAAGTGGAACGGGATCGACGTGCCCGAAGAGCACATGTGGACCTCGGCCCTCGCGACCGCGGGATTCCTCGCCTCCCAGCGGCCCCACGGCTCCGCCTTCGTCATCGGTGAGGTCGGCCTTACGACGGCCCTCCACGAGGTGGGCTACACGCTGTCGGAGAACGAGCCCGACTACGTCGTCATCGGCGAGATCCGCAGCTACAGCTTCGAGCGCATCACCAAGGCGGTGCGCCTGGTCGCCGCGGGAACTCCGTTCATCGCGACCAATCCCGATCCCACCGGGCCGAGCGTCAACGGGCCCCTGCCCGCCACCGGTGCCGTGGCCGCGCTGATCAGCCAGGCCACCGGCAAGCAGCCGTACTTCGTCGGCAAGCCCAATCCGCTGATGATCCGCTCGGCCCTGCGGGTCCTGCACGCCCACTCCGAGTCGACCGCGATGGTCGGCGACCGGATGGACACCGACGTCGTCGCCGGCCTCGAGGCGGGCCTGCATACGATCCTGGTGCTGTCGGGGGTCTCGGACGCCGACGCCGCGTCGCGCTACCCGTACAAGCCGTCGCGCGTGGTCGCCTCCGTCGCCGAGCTGGCCGACGAGTTGGAGCGCGCCTAACTCAGCCGCTCCTCGGCCGTCGCAGTGGCGACTACGAGGAGCACATCCGTGCGCGCACCGACGGGTCGACCGGGCCGCCGGCCGATCCCGAGAGCCGGTGCCGGGCCACGAGCTCTTCGAGCAGGCGAGTCGTCATCTGGGGGCTGGTGGTCGAGGCGGGTTCGCTCGCCGGATTCACACTGAGTCCACGGGCGCAGCCACGCTGGATAAGGACGACCGCGCTCAGCGCATCGTGGTGGACGAGGACGTTCTCGTCGTGGAAAGGTCCGAGCACGCTCGCGCGCACGGCAACGACCCCGAAGACGAAGCACGCGGCGATGAGGAGGGGCGCGGCGGCCCGACCGAGCCGTTCGCGCGAGAGCGCGGATCGCTCGCGTGCGACACCGAGCGCGAGGGCGGACAGCCCCGGCAGCACCGCGAGGACGAGGGGGACGTCGACCTCGACGAGGTACCGGTTGGCACTGGCGAGGTCACCGCGGACCAGCCCCGCGCGGGTCACGGCGATCGCGCCGATCACGACGACGGTGGCCGCGAGCCCACCGATCAGCAGGCTGCGCCGGGCACCGGTGAGGTAGCCCCGCCGCGCGCTGCGCCACTGGGACCACGCGAGGCCGATGAGGACGACGACGCCGGTGGCGAACTGCGCGCGCGTCGGCACGCCGACGAGGGCCCCGAGGGACGTGCACAGCAGGTTGCCGGCGAAGACCGCCCGATAGCCGTACGTCGCGGGCCACGTGGGTTCGGTGGGTGCCGCCGCGAACCAGACGGCCAGAGCGACGAACGCCGGCGCGGCCGTCGCCACCATCGCGGGGCGCCACTCCCGGTACAGGATCACCGCGGCGAAGAGCACGAGCGCAAGGGCCGTCCCGCTGTCGCACCCGACGGCGGCGAGCAGGAGGAGGCCCACGAGGCTCGCGAGGCGGCGCGAGGGCGCGCGCCCGGCCACGAGCGCGATCGCTCCCACGCAGCACGCCGCCGCCGTGTTGTTGCCGACCTGGACCGCGAAGGTGCTGTTCTGCAGTCCCGCGCTCAGATAGGCGAGCAGGCCCCCCGCCATCAGGCTGGTCAGCACCGGGACCCCGCCCGCGCGCAGGGCGCCGGCGATCGCCAGTTGCAGCGCGAGCAGACTGGCCAGGAGAGCGAGCTCGACGAACAGGTGGCTGTCGAGCCCGAATCCGTACACCTGGATCCGATAGATCAGGTAGGGCAGGGTCCACAGATGCCCGTTGAAGTCCAGCCAGATCGCCTGGGACCACGGTCGGTGCAGTTCGACCCTGATCAGGCTCCACTCGTCGTAGAAGAACCACGTTCCGCGCAGCCCCCACGCGCCCCACAGGGTGAACAGCGAGGGGATGAGGATCCACACGAGCCGGCTTTCTCGCCGCGGTGAGCGTGGCGCCTCCGCGTGTCGCACCGCGTCCTAGGGACCCGGGGTGTTGTGAGGGCCGCAGGAGCGGGGGTCCCACGCAGCGAGGGCCTGGGTCACGGCCGTCGGTGCGGACAGAAGCTTGTCGTGGCGCACCGCGTTGGGGTCGACGACAGTGATCTGGGTCACCGGGCGCGTGGTAGTCGTGGTCGGCGCCCCGTGGTGGCGCCCCTTCACGGTGGTCGTCGTCACCGCGTGCGAGGGCGCCACGGGCGAGATTCCCAGGTCGGTGCCCGTGACGACGGTGACGTCCGAACCCGTGGTCACGTGACCGATGGCCATCACGGCGGGACCGGTCATCGTGCGCAGGACGGCCTGCGCGGCACCCAGGGAGGCGGCGGAGTTGGAGCGGTGGTAGATGACGGTCTCGGTGCGCGTGCCCCACGGCGCCTCGGCGGCGACCGTCGTGATCTTGAAGCCGTAGCGCCCGAGGTTGCGCGCCACGGAGTGTCCTTCGTTGGCGACCTTCGTGCCATCGATGACCGACACCTTCACGGTCGGGGCCGGGGGCAGCGCCTTGCCGTCCATGGTGTTGATCGAGGCGGCCAGCCCGAGGAACTGGTGGACGACGCGGGTGATCGACGGCTCGAGGGGGAACTCGACGTCGCCGTAGTAGTAGCCCTTGTAGAGGTACGGACCGGTCTCGACCAGCACGACCGGCACCGTCAGCTCGGGCACGCCCGACACCGACACCGAGTGGAAGTGCTCGACCAGGTTCAGCATGTGGCCCGTGGAGAAGCCCGAGTCGACCGTGAGGTACGGGGCGACCGCGGTGGCCAGGCGCTGGTCGGTGATCGGGTTGCTGATGCCGCGGGCCTTCATCGCGGTGCCCAGGACCTTGAGGAACTCGTGGTCGCGCCGGATGCGCGCGAGGTCCGACAGGGCCTCCTGCGTCCAGTACTTGTGGGCGTACCCCTCGCCCTTCATGCGGATCTGGAGATGCCGGGCGCGCACGACCTGCAGCGCGCGGTAGCCGTTCAGGTGGATGCAGCCGGTGTGGCGGATGTTGAGGCCGGAGTAGGCGTCGAAGATCTGCATCGGGAAGTACATGTCGATGCCGCCGAGCACGTTCACGACCGAGGCGAACGTGTCGAAGTTGAGCTCGATGTAGTGGTTGATCGGGATGCCGAAGTCGTCCTGGACCGCGGCGACCAGCTGGGACGGCCCCTGGTAGAGCGCCGCGTCGATCTTGTTGGCCCCGGTCGTGCGGGCGTTGGGCACGAAGAGGTCGCGCGGCAGCGACAGGATCGAGATCTCGTTGGTGCCGAAGTCGAGGTGCAGGACCATGACGACGTCGCTGTTGACGCCGGTGACCCCCTGCGCGCACAGCCCGTACGCCTTGTTCTGCGTCTTGAGCCCGCAGCGCGTCGTCGAGCCGACCAGCAGGATGTTCTCGGTGTCGTTGTAGGTCTTCGATATGTGCTTGACGTTGACGCGGTGCACGAGGCTGTTGAGATAGAGGTAGTCGCCGGCCACGGCCGCCACCGCGACGACGATCAGGGTCGCCAGCGAGATCAGGACGATCTTGGTGGGGGACCGCCGGCTCTGGCGCCCGTGGCGCGCACCGCCGTGTCGCGCTCCGGCGTGGCGAGCTTCCACGGCGCGGCCCAGTGATTCGAGCCGGTCGTGGTTGGCGATGCGGCGCGTGGGCTCGTCCGGCACGCGTGGAGTCTAACTATCGCGAGTTGACGTGACCGTTGCATCGGCCGTCGGTGGTCGCCGTGACGCCGTCGACGGCGCCACGGGGCACCGCCTACTTGAGCGCGGCCTTGGGTGCCTCGGAGAGGTGATGCGGGGTGATCGTGACGCGGCCGCGGCCCCCGGTGAGGCTGCGCAGCTCGAGACCGTAGCGGGTGAGCTCGGACTCGGGCACGTGGGCCAGCACGACCGAGGCGCCGGACTCGTCGTGGTTGGTCGCCATGACCTTGCCCCGGCGTCCCGACAGGTCGGTGAGCACGTCGCCGAGGCAGTCGGCGGGGACGGTGGCCTCGACGTTCATGATGCGCTCGAGCACGGCCGTGCCGGACTTCTCCAGGGCGCTACGCAGGGCCATCGACCCCGCCGTCTCGAAGGCGAACTCCGAGGAGTCGACGCTGTGGGACTTGCCGTCGTAGAGCGTGACCCGCAGCCCGACGACGGGCTGGCCGGCCGGGCCGCCGTGGGCCATCGCCTTCTCCACGCCGTTCTTCACCGCCCCGATGTACTGGCGCGGCACGGACCCGCCGACGACGGCGTCGACGAACTCGAAGGGCGAGGTCGCCTCGAGGGGCTCGACCTTGACGTTGACCACGGCGTACTGGCCGTGGCCCCCGGTCTGCTTCTTGAGCCGGCCCTCGACGTCGCAGCCCTTGAGGATCGTCTCGAAGTACGGCACGGGCGGTGGCGCGGTGGTGACCTCGAGGTTGTAGCGCCGGCGCAGGCGCTCGAGGGTGACCTGCAGGTGCATCTCTCCCATGACGTCGATGACCAGGCGCCGCGACGTCGGGTCGAAGCGCACGTTGAGCGACGGGTCCTCCTCGGCCAGGCGGTGCAGGGAGGTCGAGATCTTCTCGTCGTCCTTGCCCGTGCCGACGATCGCCACCGAGAGGGCCGGCGTCGCCGGCGGGGCCGGCAGCGGCGCGAGGTCGCGGCCACGGCGCTCGAGGACGTCGCCGACCTGGACGTTGGCGAGCTTGGGGACCGCGACGACGTCGCCGGCCACCGCGACGTCCATCGGCACCAGCTTGCCCCCGAAGAGGTAGTTGAGGCCGTGGAGGCGCTCTTCTGACTTGGACCGGGAGTTGGTCAGCGTGGCGTCGTTCTTCACCGAGCCCGAGACGACCTCCATCACGACGATGCGCCCGACGTAGGGGTCGACGATCACTTTGAAGGCGCGCAGCACCGGCTCGCCGTCGGGGTCGCGCGTC
>DAIOGY010000104.1:0-5767 GCA_036745005.1 Acidimicrobiales bacterium
TGGAGGTTCTCACCACTGACGCCTTCAAGCCGCAGTGGCACCTGTGGACCAGCTGGGGCGTCTTCCGCGACCAGCGCGCGCTGCAGACCGACGGGCTGCACACCACTCGGCCCATCGAGTTCGAGGTCGTCAAGCCGAGCGACACGCGCGGGATGTTCGACTTCATCACCTACGAGAAGGGCGGGTCCGTCCTGCGGATGCTCGAGCAGTACCTGGGTGCGACCGTCTTTCGCGACGGCATCCGCCACTACCTTCGCAAGCACAGCTACGCCAACACCCGCACGTCGGATCTGTGGGACGCCCTCGAAGAGGTGTCGCGCCAGCCGGTGCGCAACCTGATGGACAGCTGGATCTATCAGGGCGGCCACCCGCTCGTCACCCTGGAGGGGGGCAAGCTCCACCAGCAGCCCTTCAGTTACGGCCCGGCGACCGGTCCGAGCGCGATCGGCACCACCTGGATGGTCCCGGTCCTCACGCGCTCGCTCAACGGCGGACCGGTCTCGCGCCACCTGCTCAGCGACGTCCCTCTCGTCGTCAACGACGAGGCTCCCGTGGTGATCAACGCCGGCGGCTCGGGCGTGTTCCGCTCGCGCTACGGCGCCGCCGAACGCGGATCGATCGTCGCGCGCCTCGGCGAGCTCGACGAACTGGAACGATTCACGTTCGTCGCCGACGCGTGGGCCCAGCTCTTCGCCGGACTGCTCACGTGGCCGGACTTCTTCGCGGTGGCCCGGAGCCTGGGTGACCAGGACGAGCCCTCGAACTGGTCCACAGTCGCCACCGCCGTCGGCCACGTCTCGCGAGCCGTCGCCGGCACCGAGCACGCAGACGGGTTGGTGGATCAGGTTCGCGAGCTCTTCTCCCCGCAGCTCACGCGGCTGGGCTGGGACCCTCAGGGCAGCGACAGTGAGCGCACGCCCCAGATGCGCGGGGTCATCCTCGCGACCCTCGGAACGGTCGGACGCGACGAGTCGGTGCGCGCCGAGGCGTCGCGCCGCTTCGCGGCCAACACGCTCGACGGCGACATCGCCGGCGCGGTGCTGCGCGTCGTGGCGGACCAGAACCGCCCCGAGGACTACGCGACCTTCCTCGAGCGCTACCGCCATGCGCGTGACCCCCAAGAGGAGCTGCGCTATCTGCGCGGCCTGGCCGGGTTCTCCGACGAGACCCTGGCCCTGGACGCGGCCGCGCTGTGCTTCACCGAGGTCCGCAGCCAGGACGCCCAGATCGTGCTCGGGATGCTCAGCATGCAGCGCGACTCGGGACCCGCGGTGTGGCGCTACATGACCTCGCGCTGGCAGGAGGCCCTCGACCGATCGGCGCCCGATCTCCAGGAGATGCTGACCTTGGGGGTGGCCACCTTCTACACCGACGCGGCCTTCGCCGCGCAGGTCGAGGCCTTCCACCTCGCCCACCCCGTCGTCGGACAGCGCACGGTCACCCAGCGGCTCGAGCTGCTGCACGTGGGCCTCGCCTTCGCCGCGGCGGTGCGCCAGCAGTTCTGATCCGCCGATGAGTGCGGGGACCTTCCTGGGCATCTTCGCCCTGATGTTCCTGCTCGAGCTGCCCGACAAGACCATGATCGCCACGATCGTGATGAGCACACGGGCTCGCCCCGGTTCCATCGTGCTGGGCGCGTCGAGCGCCTTCGTGGTCCAGATGGCCCTCGCGGTGACGGCGGGCGGACTGCTCACGCTCCTGCCGTGGCGCGCGAGGGAGTCGGTCGTGGCCGTGCTGTTCCTCGGCGGGGCCGCCTACCTGCTCATCGTGCGCCAGAAGACCGTCGACGCCGAGGGCGAGCGCGAGGCCGCCACGGAGCGGCGCGGATCGCGGTGGCGCGAGATCGCCACCGCCTTCACCGTGATCTTCGTCGCGGAGTTCGGCGACCTCACCCAGATCCAGGCGGCCAGCCTCAGCGCGAAGACGCACCAGCCCCTCGAGGTGTTCTTCGCCAGCTCGGCGGCGATGATCACGATCTCCTTCGTCGGTGCCTACGGCGGCAAGCTGCTCCAGCGCGTCGTCCCGCTCCAGGTGGTGCGGGTGATCGGGGGCCTCGTCTTCCTGGGCCTGGGGATCTACACCGTCGTCCAGGTCGCGACCCGGTGACCCGGCGCGAGGAGCTCGTGGACTGGGCGGACTCGCTCAAGGGCTTCATGCCGCGTGACGAGGGCCTCGCCCTGCACGAGCACGCCCGTGACCAGGGGCGTCGGCGCCCCGGCGCCACCTGGCTGGAGGTCGGCGCGTGGTGCGGCAAGTCCACCGTCTACCTGGGCGCCGCGGCGCTGGAGTGCGGCGCCGTCCTTTTCTCGCTCGACCACCATCACGGCAGCGAGGAGAACCAGGCCGGATGGGAGCACTTCGACCCCGAGCTGGTTGACGCCGCCGACGGGCGGCTCAACACGCTGCCGACGTGGCAGCGCACGATCGCCGACGCCCGACTCGAGGCGTGCGTGGTGGGGCTGGTGGGTGAGTCGGCGACCGTGGCGGCGCACTTCTCGGAGCCGCTCGACCTGCTGTTCATCGACGGGGGCCACGGCCACGACGTCGCGTGGGCCGACTACCGGGGCTGGACCCCCAAAGTCGCCGCGGGCGGATTGCTCATGATCCATGACGTCTTCGCCGACCCCGCCGAGGGCGGCCGACCGCCCTACGAGATCTACCTCGCCTCGCGCGACGCCGGATTCATCGACGTCGGCGCGTGCGGCTCGCTGCGCGCGTTACGACGAGCGTGAGGCCACGAGCGGACAGCCCGGCTCGGGCAGGTCGAGCGGCGTGCCGAGCACGCCGAGTCGGAAGAGGCCCGACGCCGGCGTCGACGACGTGATCGCGTCGGCGGCCAGGAGCACCGCCGCCGCCGTGTAGGAGGTCGTCTGGCCGTCCGGGAAGGTGATGGCGCCGGGGTAGGCGAGGCCGGTGAGGTAGGCGCCGTCACTGCGGCGGTGGCGCCGGGTCAGGGCGAAGAGCTCCAGGGCACGTGCGGTCATGCCGAGCGCGTCGAGGGTCAGCACGCACTCGGCCGTCTCGGCCGCCGTGACCCAGTCGCTGGTCGACACGCACCGCACCCCGAAGTCGTCCATCACGTGACGCTCCCAGCCGTCGCCGAGGCGGCGCGCGGCGGCCTCGGGGGTGAGCGCGCCCGAGAAGATCGGGTAGTACCAGTCCATGGCGAACTCGTTCTTCGGCGCGAAGGCCCCCGGGTGGTGGGCGACGGCGTGACCGAGCCGCCCGGCGGCCAGCTCCCAGGACGGTCGCGCGATGTCGAGGCGTTCCGCCAACGCCACCGCGCAGCGCAACGCGTGAAAGATCGACGACGACCCGGTGAGCAGCGCGTAGGACTCGGGCCGGCCCTGAGCGTCGAGCGACCAGCGGACCGTGCCGTCGTCGAGCTGCCAGGCCAGCACGAACTCGATGGCGCGCTCCACGTGGGGCCACAGCTCGGCTGCCACGTCGACGTCACCGGTGGCCAGAAGGAAGTGGTAGACCCCGGTCGCCAGGTAGGCGCACACGTTGGTGTCGAGGCGCGCGTCCTTGACCCGGTCGCCCAGGTAGTAGTTGAACCAGCTGCCGTCGCCGAGCTGGGACGAGGCCAGCCACCGGTAGGCCGCGCGGGCCGCGTCGTCGTGGCCCGCCGCGGTCAGCGCCATCGCCGTCTCGACCTGGTTCCACGGGTCGCAGTGCCCGCCCTCGAACCAGGGGATCTGTCCGTTCGCGCGCTGCAGCGCGGCGAGGCTCGCGGCGGTCGCGGCGATCTCCTCGGCGCTCAACACTCCGGGGACCCCGTCGAGCCGGCGGGTCAGCGCGGTCACGGCGCGACCGGCTTGGTGAGGTAGACGACGAGGGACTTGCCCACGAGCGGCGACGTGACCCGCTCGAGCCAGCGCGTGAGCGGCGGGGCCGCCACGATGTCCCAGACCAGGAGCCGGTGATACGCGCGCACCAGCGGATTGGTGTCGTTGGTCGTGCCGACCAGGCACTTGAGCCACCAGTAGGGGCTGTGCAGGCCGTGCGCGTAGTGGTGGCCGACGACGCTGAGGCCGACCGAGCGCAACCGATCCTCGAGCACCGCGCGCCGGTAGATGCGCACGTGGCCGCCCGGCACCTCGTGATACGCGTCTGACAACGCCCAGTTGACGGCCTCGGGCAGGCCCCGCGGCACGGTGACGGCCATGGTGCCGCCGGGACGCAGGACGCGGGTCAGCTCCGCCATGGCGGTGAGGTCGTCGGGGATGTGCTCGAGGACCTCCGAGGCGATGACCCGGTCGAACGTCGCGTCGGCGAAGGGTAGGTGCAGGGCGTCGCCCTGGACGGCCGCCACGTGACTCGCGACGTCGGTCAACTCGCCGGCCTGGGCCATCGCGACGAACGTGGCCACCACTCCCTCGACCTCGTCGCGGCCGGCGTCCAGGGCCACGACGCGGGCCCCGCGACGCGCGGCCTCGAAGGCGTGGCGCCCGAATCCGCAGCCCAGGTCGAGCACGGTGTCGCCCTCGCGCAGGCCCAGGCGTTCGTAGTCAGCGGTCAGCATCAGTCGAAGTGCATCGAGTCGGGCAGGGCCGAGCCGGTGAGGATGGCGTCGTAGCAGGCGGCGGTGCCGCGCGCGGTCACCTGCCAGGTAAAGCGCTGCGTCACGCGCTCGCGGCCGTTGGCGCCGAGGCGTCGACGCAGGGCTTCGTCGTCGAGTAGCCGCGAGATCGCCGCCACCAGGGCGTCGGGGTCGTTGGGCTCGACCAGCAGTCCGGTCTCGCCGCTGACGCCGACGACCTCGGGCAGTGCCCCGCCGGTCGTGGCCACCACCGGCACGGCGCACGCCATCGCCTCGATCGCGGGGAGCGAGAAGCCCTCGTAGAGGCTCGGCACGATCGCGACCTGGGCCTCGCCGTAGAGGCGGGCCAGCTCTTCGTCGCTCACGCCGGTCACGGTCGTGACGATGTCGCTGAGCCCCAGGCGCTGGATCGTGGCGGCCACGCGACCCTTGGGCTGGGGCCGCCCGATCACGGTGAGCTCGATGTCGCGCTCGACGCGCAGCTTGGCGACGGCCTCCAGCAAGGGGACGAGGCCCTTCATCGGTACGTCGGAGCTCGTCGTGACCATCAGGCGGCCGGGGCGTTCGGCGACGTCGTCGTACGGACGAAAGACGGTGTGGTCGACCCCGACCGGCACGACCGTCAGTCGCTCGAGAGGCACGCCCATCTGCGCGTGGATGTCGGCCTTGGAGTTGTGCGAGACGGTGAGCACCGCCGGCAGGTGACGCGCCACGCGAACCTGCATGCGCAGGAAGCCGAACCAGCGCCGCGTCGAGTAGCGAGTCCAGGCGGTGGTGGCGTGGTCGAGCGCGATCGACCGGTCGACGGTGATCGGGTGGTGCAGTGTCTCGAGCAGGGGCCAGCCGTCACGGTGCAGGCCGACGATGCCCGTGCCCAGGCACTGGTTGTCGTGGACGATGTCGAACTGGCCGCGCCGACCCGCCAGTATCTTGCGGATGCGCCGCGAGAAGGCGAGGGGCTCGCCGAAGCCGCCGGTCAGCGTCACCGCGTATTCCGCAACGTCGGCCAGGGAGGTGAACTCGAAGCGCGCGGGGATGCGGAAAGGATCCGGATCGCGATACAGGTCGAGGCCGCGCACCGGCGTGAACCCGACGCCCTCGTCGAGCTCGGGCCAGGGCGGTCCCGCGAAGACCTCGACGCTGTGGCCGAGCGCGACGAGCTCTCGGGTCAAGTGCCGCGTGTAGACGCCCTGCCCGCCGCAGCGCGGGTTGCCCCGGTAGATG